>JBFGZM010000242.1:0-5919 GCA_041586815.1 Marinobacterium sp.
GCGCCTGGAAGGCCTGGTGCCCTGATGGTCCTGGGCCAGGACACAATTGTATCCCGGCGCCGCCACCCCGCTGGAAATCACCGGTTGGCAGGCTGCTGCGGTGCCGCGTCGTAGCCAAGGGACGGTGGGTACAGTACAATTTGGCCGAGTTTCAACTGTTTGCAACGCCGGCTGTTTTTTACCTGAAAAGAGAAAAAGGCTTGTATTCGCGCATTGATCGGGTTGGTGCTGTTGGGAACTGTAGTCAGGTGGTGTTTGTTGGGGCCAGCAAAGCAATAACCGTGTCAGGGTTATTGGCAGGGCCCGAGGGTATGTAACACCGCTGACGAGCCCTGAAATGCCATTCATATTTTCTCTTATTACCGAACCTAGAGATGAAAAAATACTTATTATTGACGCTGCTGTTGCTGCAAAGCCAAATCCTCCACGCTGACCTGACGACGCTGTTCAAAGACGAAGCTGGCAAGACCAACTGGCAGTATGTTGCCAACTGGTCGAGCGGCATTCTGATTATTCTGCTGTCGATCGCAGTCATCAGCCTGTTCGTGACCTGGCGCCGGGTGCAGAAGTCCAACCGGGCCCTGAAAGCTATCCGCAATAATCTGGAACAGCGTGTGCAAGAGCGCACCGCGACGCTGGATGAGTCGAACCGACTGCTCAAGGAATCGAACCAGCTGCTGGAGCAGGAAGTGCAGCAGCACGTGATTACGTCCGGGTTGCTGAAGTCTTCGGAATCCTATATCCGCAATATTCTCGCTTCCATGCCGCTGATGCTGATTGGTCTGAACAAGCAGGGCCAGGTAACGCAGTGGAACAGGAAGGCGGAGGCTATTTCCGGCATCGCTGCCTCCGATGCGCTGGATAAAAACCTGTGGGAGCTGTATCCGTCCATTACCGTCTCGCCGCGCCAGATCAACCAGGCGCTGGAGAAAAACGAAACCATCAGCTTCAAGCAAAGCCAGCCTGGCACCTACCATTTCGATATCACCATTTACCCGCTGCAGGACCACAGCGAGACCGGTGTGGTTATTCTGGTGGATGATGTCACCAAGCGGGTGCTGGCGGAAAACATGCTGATCCAGCACGACAAGATGTCGTCCATGGGCGAACTGGCCTCCAGCATGGCACACGATATCAACAAGCCGCTGCAGGCCATTCTGTTTGACCTCAGCAGCTTCCAGAGCCTGCTGCATCAGGGCAACGGCGCCGATACGGGGCAGGAACGTCTGCTCGACAAGTTCGGTACCTTGCTCGCGGATGCATCGGAAAAGGGGCAGCACGTCGAATCCATTATCAACAACCTGCTGTCCTTTGCCCGGGGCCGCACCGAAGTCAGCCAGCTGGCGCACCTGCCGGATATTGTCGACCATACCCTGGAGCTGGCCAACGATGTATTGAGTGCGCCTTCCCAGTTGCGTTTTCGGGATATTCGCATCGAAAAGGACTTTGCACCGGACCTGCCGATGGTGGCCTGCTACGTGACCGAGCTGCAGCAGGTGTTTCTGAGCCTGTTCCGCCATGCCTGCAATGCGCTGGGCGAGGAGGCGGTTCAGGATCCCTGCATCCGCATTGAGCTGAGCACCGAGTACGAATCGCTCTGGATCCGTATCTGGCACAACGGCGCCGTGCTCAGTGGCGACGAGCAGATGAACCTGTTCGAGCCCTTTTTCAGTGATCAGGCGCAGGCCCCGTCCTTCGATGCCGGCAAGCGGCTGTCGTTTTCCTATTTCGTGATTACAGAGCAGCACCAGGGCCACATGGCCGTCACCTCGGATGCCGACTCCGGCACCTGCTTTCATATCGAGCTCAAGCTGCCCTGACTCCCGTTCGCCAGGGGATCAGCAGGTCGTTGCAGCGATGCATACGCGCTGCGCAGGACCTTTCCGACGTTTAGCCCGCTCAGCTCAGTAGCCGGACCTGACGGGCCTTCAGGCCAGCACTCAGCTGGGTTGCCAGGGGCTGATCACTGATCACCATATCGAAGTCGTTCAGATGACCCGCGACGCAGGCGGCCTGGCGGTCAAACTTGCTACTGTCGATCAGCAGAACGCGCTGGCGACACTGCCCGAGCAGCGCTTCACGTGCCATGACTTCGTCGTCGTTGTAATCGTACAGGCCGCCGTCGCGATCCATCGCCCCCACGGATACGATCCCCACATCGGCGCGGTAGCGCTGGAAAAAGCGCATCGCATCGCCGCCGATGACATCCTGGTCGCGCTGGCGTACGCGGCCGCCGGCCATCAGCAGTTCGCAGTCCGGGTGGTCGCACAGGACCTGGATGGCGTGCAGGTTGTTGGTCATGACCTGCAAACCCCGCAGGTCATTCAGCAGCTGCGCCAGCCGGGCCACCGTTGAGCCGGTACCGAGCATCAGGCGCTGATAGTCGCCAAGCTGCTCGCGGCATCGCCTGGCGATATGCTGCTTGCCGGGGCTGTTGAGAATCTGGCGCTGATCGTAGCTGATATTGTCCCGGTGCGGGAAGGGCAGGGCTTCGCCGTGGCGGCGCAGCAGCAGACCCTGGTCGGCCAGGCGCCTTATGTCGGTACGGATGGTCTGTATCGACACGCCAAAGCGGGCG
Organism: Marinobacterium sp.; assembly: GCA_041586815.1. Classification (GTDB taxonomy): domain Bacteria; phylum Pseudomonadota; class Gammaproteobacteria; order Pseudomonadales; family Balneatricaceae; genus Marinobacterium_A. The sequence continues at coordinate 2,579 of JBFGZM010000242.1, forward strand.
CAAAGCGCATCCAGTGGCTGGCGCCCTTCACGGTTGATCAGTTGCAGGATGGCCTGCTGTCGTTCGAGCATTCCCGGATTCCTTTCTGGCGGTGAAAAGGCAGCTATTCGCGGAACGAAAGCCACTGACATCAAAACGAAAGTATCCTGTCATCTTGTTGTAAATAGGTGACAGTAGAGTTGCAGCATCACCCACTGAGTTGGAGAAACCCGATGCTGACGCCAAACCTGAAACGCGGCCTGGCCGTACTCGCCCTGACACTGCCCCAGCTGAGCCTGGCGGCAGAAAAACTGGTGCTCTATACCAGCCAGCCCAATACCGATGCGCAGCAGACGGTGGATGCCTTTACGACGGCCAACCCCGATATCGAGGTGGAGTGGGTGCGTGATGGCACCACCAAGCTGATGGCCAAGCTGCGGGCAGAGCTGAGTGCCGGTGTGGTCAAGCCGGACGTGCTGCTGATCGCGGACAGCGTCACCATGGAAGCACTGGAAGCCGAAGGGCGCCTGCAGGCCTACCAGAGCCCGCAGCGCAGTGCCTATGCACCGGCCCTGTACGATGAGGCAGGCTACTACTACGGCACCAAACAGATCACCACCGGCATCGTCTATAACACTGCCGCGCAGCTGCAGCCCAGCCGCTGGGCTGATCTGGGCAAGGCCCAGTACAAGGGGCAGGTTGCCATGCCCAGTCCGCTGTACTCTGGCGCGGCGCTGATTCATCTGGCGATGATCACCGCGACACCGGATCTGGGCTGGGAGCACTACGGTCAGCTCGGCGCCAACAAGACCATGGCTCAGGGCGGTAACGGCGGTGTGCTCAAGGCTGTCGCTTCCGGCACCAAGCCCTATGGCGTGATTGTCGATTTCCTTGCCATTCGCGAGGCCGCCAAGGGTGCGCCGCTGAAGTTTGTTTTCCCGGAAGAAGGCAGCAGTCTGGTGACGGAGCCGGTGGCCATCATGCAGGGTGCGAAAAACCCGGCCGCCGCGCAAAAATTTGTCGATTTCGTACTGTCCCGTGAAGGCCAGCAGCTGGTGGCGAGTCAGGGTTACCTGCCGGCACGCAATGATGTTGAAGCCCCCGCCGGCTTTCCTGCCCGGGACCAGATTCACCTGCTGCCCTTCGATGCGGCCAAAGCACTGACGGATGCTGAAGCCAACAAGCGTCGCTTCAGCGAACTGTTTGGCGGTTGAAACCCATGAATCCGGTGTTATCCGACAGCCAGCCGCGCTGGCTGTTCATGTTGTTGCTGCTGCTGATCGCCCTGCTCAGTCTGTTGCCGAGTCTGCGTCTGCTGATGGAGGCGTTCCGTGAGATCGAGCTGGGCTTCGACTCTCCCCTGGCTGGCGTGATGCAGGCCTCAAGCACCTGGCGGGCGCTGGGGCACAGCCTGGTGACCGCGGGTCTGGGGACGCTCATCGCGGTGCTGCTGGGCAGCCTCTTTGCCTTCAGTATCAGCCTGACCAATATTCGGGGTCGTCAGTGGCTGGTGTTCAGTTTCATGCTGCCCATGATGATTCCGCCCCAGGTGACAGCACTGAGCTGGTTGCAGCTGTTCGGGCCGGCTAGTCCGCTGCTCAATACCCTGGGTCTGGCACCGCCACTGGGGTCGCCCCAGCCGCTCTATTCCGCTGGAGGCATCGCCCTGCTGCTGGGCATCCAGCATGCACCGTTGGTGTACCTGGCGCTGCGCACCAGCCTGCTGAACATTCCCCGGGAGCTGATCGAGGCCGGGCGCATCAGTGGCGCCTCCCAGTGGCGCCTGTGTCGGGACATGATCCTGCCACTGAGTCGTGGCGGGCTTATCGCCGGCACTTCACTGGCCTTTGTCTCGGCCCTGGGCAATTTCGGCATCCCGGCGATGCTGGGTATTCCGGCGTCCTACTACGTGCTGCCGACGCTGATTTACCAGCATATGGCGGGCTTTGGCAGTCAGATGCTGACCGAGGTGGCCAGCCTGTCGATTCTGATCGGCCTGCTGGCACTGGCCGGTGTCTGGCTGCAGCAGCGGCTGGCCCGGGGGCGAGACTATGCACTGATCGGTCACAGTGGCCAGGCGCAGAGTTTTCGTCTGGGGGGCTGGCGGCCCTGGCTCGAAACCCTGCTGGTGCTGCTGCTGATACTGGTCGCACCGCTGGTAGCCCTGCTGATCGGCTCGGTGGTGCCGGCACTGGGTATCGCACTTACGGCTGACAGTTTCACGCTGGATGCCTACCAGCAGATGCTGAGTCGCCAGGGTGTTACGTTACGGGCGCTGGGCAACAGCCTGTTGCTGTCGGTGGCGGCGGCGCTGGTGCTGATGCTGCTAAGCCTGCCGCTGGCCTGGTTTATGCGCCAGTGTGCGCCGCGCCTGCAAACCCTGATCAGCAGCCTGATCGAGATTCCCTATGCGCTGCCGGGCGTGGTGCTGGCCATCGCCTGCATACTGCTGTTTGCACGGCCGCTGCCGCTGCTGGGTGTCAGTATCTATGGCTCTTTGCTGGTGATCTTCGTGGCGTATCTGGCGCGTTTTCTCAGCGTGGCGTTCAAGCCGGTGCAGGCGGTGGTGAGTCAGCTGGACCCCTCGCTGGAGGAGGCGGCACAGCTCGCAGGCGCGGGTGTCATGCGCCGTCTGATAGATATCGTACTGCCCCTGGTGGCGCCGGCGCTCTGTGCCGGCGGGCTGCTGGTGTTTCTGATCGCGGTGAATGAGCTGACAGTCTCGGCGCTGCTGTGGAGCACCGGCAATGAAACCCTGGGCGTGCTTATTTTCAACCTCGATGAAAGCGGTGATACCGTGCTGGCCTCGGCGGTCTCGGTGGTGGTCGTACTGATGGTGGCCGGCATCATGGCGCTGCTGAGTGCACTGGGAAACCGTTTACCCAAAGGAGTAATACCGTGGCAGAGCTGATTCTGGACAATCTGAGCAAGCGCTATGGCGACGATACCGTGGTAGATCAGCTGTCTCTGACCATTCCCCAGGGCGAGTTTGTCGCCCTGCTTGGGCCCAGTGGCTGTGGCAAGAGCACCACCTTGCGCATGCTGGCGGGGTTTGAGTCTCTCAGTGGTGGCAGTATCAGCCTTAATGGCCGGGTGCTGGCGTCCGAGGGGACTCACCTGGCGCCGGAGCAGCGTGATATGGGCATGGTGTTTCAGTCCTATGCGCTTTGGCCCCACATGACCGTGGCGGAGAATGTTGGCTATGCGCTGCGCATGCGCGGTGTCAAGGGCGAGGCCCGGGCGCGCAAGGTGCGCGAGGCGCTGGATGTGGTGCGGCTGGAACGTTATGCCGACAGCTCGCCGCGGGATCTCAGCGGTGGCCAGCGCCAGCGTGTGGCTCTGGCACGCTGTCTGGTGAGCGA
>JBFGZM010000243.1:0-5902 GCA_041586815.1 Marinobacterium sp.
CACAGCTGGCGCAGGCGCAGGCCGGCGGCGTCGGTCAGCTCGGGCAGAAGCTCGGGCTCCTGCTGAACCTGCCGGCCGAGGGCAAAGCGCTGCTCGATAAGCTCGGCATATTCGCTGCAGCAGCCGTCCAGGGTATCCCAGCGGGCCTGCAGTTGCTCCAGTGCAGTGCTATCCGGATTCCCGGTCAGCAGCAGTGCTTCCAGCTCATCACAGAGCGCTATGCGCTGGCGCAGGGCGATATAAACGCTGGAGTCCTGCAACTGAACGAGGTCGGTACGTTGACGTTCAAGCTGCTGGCGGGCATCGTCAAAACGGCGCAGGAAGGGAGCGTTGAAGTCTTCTTCCAGGTCGCAGAAATCGCTGATACTGCGGGGCAGAACCTGCTCCAGCTGGGTGCGGCTGCAGGGAGAAGCCAGCAGCTGTTCGAGCTGGCGGCAAATCTGCTCGGCGCGTTCGCGCTGCTCGGCCCGCAGTTCTCGCCCGCGTTGCTGGCTGTCGCCCAGGCGGGAGAAAAGGGTGTCGCAGTGGGCGCGGAACTGTTTCCATAACCGGTGTTCCTGGCTGCGGAAGGTCTTGCCCGCCTCTTTCCATTCCTGCTGCAGCAGTTTGGCCTGCGCGGCGGCAGCTTGAGGGTCTTCGGCATCGCACAGCTCGGCCAGCTGGTCGACCAGCCCGCGCTTGAATTCGAGGCAGGCGTGGTAGTGGTCGTGCAATGGGCCATCGAGTTGCCGCAGTAGCTGGTTGAAGCGCTCCTGTGCCTGCTTGCCGGGCCCGCGATCGACGGGGGAGTAATGTTTCCATTCATCCTTGGCGGCCCGGCTGATGGTGTCGATGGCGCTCCAGTCGGCCTGGTCCCAGTCAATGCTGGCAATGTAGTTTTCCAGCTGTTCGCAGATAATACCGCGCTGCACAAGGTTTTCGCGTCGGCGCTCACCCTGTGCCTGGAAGTAGGCTTCGCAGGGTGCATAAGCCAGATCCGAAGCTTTCTTGAAACGGCGCCAGATCGCCTGGGAGTGAAAGGGGTCGGTGCTGTCGAGCAGTTTCCATTGTTGCTGCAGGCGGCGGATGGACTCGGCCAGTTCTGTTACCTCCCGCTCACTGTCGATCAGGGCTTCCATGTCTGCGCACAGCTGTTCCTTCTTCGGTGTGACGGCATAGCCTTGCCAGTCCCTGAGTTCCTGTAGCTGGGCATGCAGCTGTTTGAAGCGCAGATCCAGCGGGGCCGCCGTGTTGCCGTTGAGCATTTCCAGGGTCTGGGTCGCGCGCTCATGACATTTGCCGGCCTGTTTTACGTGACCTTCACTGATGGCCTGCTCCAGCCGGTCGAGCTGTTCGTGCAGGGTTTGGGCCAGCCCCTGTTCCTGATCCTGCAGGGACTGGTGACGGGCCTCTATTGCCTGCAGCCGCAATTCGGCCTGTTTCAGTGCATCTGGCTGGGGCAGTTCCCGGGGCCAATTCACCTTGTGCAGCAGGTTATGGATGCGCTGCTGCTGTTTGCGCAGCACGGCCGGGCTTGCGTCTTCAACCGACTGGGTCAGCAGGCGCTGCAGATCGGCCTGAGCCTGATACAGAGCCTGAGCACTGTTGGCGTTGTCCTGAATGCGGGCAACGATCTCGCGCGGGGCATCTTTTGCGCTGGTGTCCTGGGCAAGGTCGGCGTGGGCCAGGGCGTCCCACTGTTGTTGCCAGGCCGCCAGTTCGACGTCGAGACTGGCCCTGTCCAGACGTGTGTCAGCCAGGGCTACGCGGCTGCGCTGCTCAATGTCCTCGAGTTGCTCGAGCAGCTTGTCGCGCTGCTCGTTGTAGGCGTTTCGCTGCTGTTCCTGCCGGGTCCTGGCGTCAGCCTCGGCTTGCATGTCGGCGGCGCGTTGCCGGCAGACCTGCAGAGCCTGCTGAAAACGCTCTTCCAGTGCGTCTGTCGAACTCTCCAGTTTCAGCCATTCCTGGCTCAGCGCATCAATGCGTGCGCCGTACAGCGGCATCAGCTCGCCAGCTGCCAGTTGTTCCATGCGTTCAACGCGCTCCAGGCGGTCAGTCTGCAAGGCGTTGCGGGCACGACTGAATTCGCGCAACTGCTGCAGTTTGTCGCGGGTGACCCTGTACACTGCCTTGTCGCGCTGGCGCATCTGGCGGCCGACACGTTCGAGTGTGGCTTCGCTTTCAAGACGTTCGGCGGCCAGGCGGCGCATCTGTGCGCTCTGTGCATTCAGTGTCAGGACTTCCAGGTTGCTTTCATCGCGCACGCGCATCACGGCTGCATGCTGCAGCTCGGCCTGGCCGGTAAGAAGCGCGATATGGGTCAGCAAGTCCTGGTCCTGAATGTCCTGAATACAGGACAGCTGCTGTTCCTGCGACAGGGTGCTGGATTCGCTGGCCACCAGTTTGCAGAGGTGGTCCGTGGCGATGTGTCGAATGGAGGGGTCCTGTTCGCTGGCCATGACGCGCAGCAGCAGGTCAGGCTTTTGCAACCGCGCAACCGCGGCCTTGCGCACATCCGGGCTCTGGTCCGTTTGAGCCAGTCGGGCGAGTATTTCGAGTTGGTCGGGGTGTTCCGCCAGCAAAGTGCTGATTGCACGTATCCGTACGTCCGCCTTGTTGCTTTGCCACTTGGGCCTGAAAAACTTCGCAAACATTGGTAGGGGGGTCCCGGCATAAGGGTTGGGCAGCATGCTCAGGGTATGCTGCAGCGCGAAAGCTAGCTATTCTAAGGCGCTGTGGGTGGCAGTGAAAGAGTTGACATGCGGGCAAAATGGCCAAATGCAGGAGCAGTGCCTGTAAAAGGCTGCCCGTGGGCGGTTAATTCGCTGGCTCCGGAAGGAATTGCGCATCGCCGTCGACATAGTACCAGCGGTCGTTCTCGCGCCTGAAACGGGAGCGTTCGTGCAGCCGCCCCGGTTGCGTGTCTGCAATATAGAAAGCTTCAAATTCCACGGTGCCGGTTTTGTCCTGCGCTGTACCGGCCTGAACGGCGATAACCCTCAGCCCGGTCCAGCGGGTTGTTCTGAACTGTCTTTTCAGTTGTCCGCGCTCACCCGGCTGGCGCTTTTCCGGCGCCAGGGTATCGATCAGGTAGGAGGCGAGCCCCAGCGCAAAAGCGCTGTAGCGTGAGCGCATCAGGCTTTCTGCGCTGGTGGCCGGCTGCCTGCCACTGATTGCGGGCTGGCAGCAGTCCAGATAGCGCTTGCCGCTCTGGCAGGGGCAGAGCATGGCGCTCGGGTCCCGGGTACTGGAGGCTGATTTTTTCTTTGACATGGGTGTCCGTTAAGCTTGCAAGTGTGGCTGGACTGAAATGGATCGACGGCGTCCGAGCTGTTAGGCTTTACCGCAACCCGTGCCGGGGCGGCGGTCCGTATCCGCCGTATACTGGCCCATAGTCTAAACAGGATCCGCTGTGGCGTCTGCCGCCGGATTGACCAATTTTATCAGGGAAGCTTCGATCCGATGTCTGTCTCCGCCACGCCGACTTTTTTCTGGCACGATTACGAAACATTCGGCGCCGATCCCAAGCGCGACCGCCCGGCGCAGTTTGCCGGGGTACGCACCGATATGGAGCTCAACATCATCGAAGAGCCGGTGATGTTCTATTGCAAGCCGGCGGATGACTTTCTGCCCAACCCCGACGCCTGCCTGATCACCGGTATCACGCCGCAGCAGGCGCTGGTGGAGGGTGTCTGCGAGGCCGAATTTATCGCTCGCATCCATGGCGAAATGGCCCGCCCGGGCACCTGCGGTGTAGGTTACAACAGTATCCGCTTCGATGACGAAGTGACCCGCTATACCCTTTATCGCAATTTTTACGACCCCTATGCGCGGGAGTGGCAGAACGACTGTTCGCGCTGGGATATTATCGACATGCTGCGCCTGACGCGGGCGCTGCGCCCCGAGGGTATCGAGTGGCCCGCGTATGAAGACGGCACGCCAAGCCTGCGCCTGGAAGACCTGACCCGTGCCAATGGCATTGATCATGGCCATGCCCATGATGCGCTGTCCGATGTGTACGCCACCATTGCCATGGCCAAACTGGTGCGCGAGCGGCAACCGAAGCTATATGACTATGTGCTGAAAAATCGTGGCAAGCGGGCGGTGCAGGCTCTGCTGGAGGTGGCCACCAAAAAGCCGGTGCTGCATGTGTCATCGCGCTATCCGGTGGAGTGGGGCAACTGTGCCATCGTGGCGCCGCTGGCAGGGCATCCGGTCAATCGCAACAGCGTTATCGTCTGGGATCTGCGGGTCGACCCGACGCCGCTGCTGAGCCTCCCGGCCGAGGAAGTTCGTCGCCTGATGTATACCCGCACTGAGGAGCTTGAGCCTGGCTCGCCGCGCATCGCGCTCAAGCAGGTGCATATCAACAAGTGCCCCGTGGTTGCTCCGGCCGGGATGCTCACCGCCGTTGAGGCCAGGCGGCTGCAGATTGACGGTGACAGCTGTCGCACGCACCTGCAGATTCTGCGCAGTTTTGATGGTCTGCAGGCGTGCCTGGCTGAAGTGTTCGGCGAAAGTGACTTCGATACGCCGTCTGACCCGGATCAGATGCTCTACAGTGGCGGCTTTTTTGGCGAGGCGGACAAGTCTGCCATGGCGCGGATTCGTGAATGCGACCCTCAGGAACTGGGGGCGCTGGAGCTGGCGTTTCAGGATCCGCGGCTGGAAGAAATGCTGCTGCGCTACAAGGCTCGCAACTTTCCCTCAAGCCTCAGCGATGATGAGCGCCTGCACTGGGAGGAGTATCGGGCGCGCAAGTTGCTGGGAGACAGCAGTGACGGTTACCTGGGCATGACGGCCTTCTACGAGCGGCTGAATACGCTTTACCAGGCGCCGGAGCGCACCGATGAGCAGCGCCGTATTCTGGAGGAGCTGAATGTCTACGCCGAAGCCATTTATCCGATGGAAGGCATGGACGCATGAATCGGCTGGCGGCTGGTATCTGGCTGCTGATCATCAATATGTCGGCGTCGCCATTGTGGGCCGAGGAAGTCCTGCCCTATGCGCTGACTGCGCCGCAGGGTTCTGGCGGCAGCATCAATGGTCAGAGTGCATACGACAACAAGGCGCGGGGCAGCCTCGATAACGAAGCGATGCCGCAGGTCAGCCCCCGGGACAGCGGGCCAGGGCTGCCGGCACCCTATATCGTGCCCTATGCCAGGGGGGCGCAAGCCACGGAGGTGCTGATTGGGCCGGCGCAAAGGCCGGCCCAATCCAGCGGTGAAGACCGGGTTTTCGAACAGATAGGTGCCGAGCCACCTTCTGCCTATCTCGAGGCACTGGAACAGCTGTCTGACTGACCCCGCCTTGCATTGCGGCTTTGCGACGCCCGGCTTCAGGCGCCGGGCACGAAGGCATCCGCTGCCTTGAGGGCACTGATAGCCGTGTCGGCGCGACGGGTGGTTTCCCGCGCTTCAAAGCCATCACGAATGCTCTTGCCAAAACTGCGTACCAGCAGCCGTCGCGTGCCGAGGTCTGCGTACTGACGCTGCAGGTCCGCGATGCTAAGTGCCTCGATGGCAGCGGCCAGCTGCTCGCGGCTGTCGAACCCCAGCTCCCCCCGGTCCAGTTCCTGCCAGTAGCGGCCGCTGCGCTGGCTCAGGCTGGTTTCCTTTTGCAGTAGCCGTGACAGGGCGCTGGCCTTGGCCTCCTCCAGGCCAGCGGCGTCGAGTTGGCTGAATAATGGCCCTGTCTCCTGCAGGAACTGCTGCATTTTCCGCTCCAGTGTCAGCGGGTCCGCTACCGGTGACTGCACCACCAGGGCCAGCCCTGGTACATTCAGCAGCGGCATCGAGCTGGCAAAGACGATATAGCCAAGCTGCTGTTCGGTACGCAGTTCGTTATAGAACGGTGATGACAGCATCTCGCCCAGCAGCATGTAGGCGGCGCGGGTGTCGAGTTCCGTATCCTGCCCCTGCAG
>JBFGZM010000244.1:0-5872 GCA_041586815.1 Marinobacterium sp.
GAAACTTTGAGATAGCAGCGGATTTATGGAGATCAGCCTCAGAGAGTGGCTTGTCATCGGCGGTGTGGTTGTCATCGCGCTGATCATCTTCGATGGCTGGCGCCGAGTGCGTGGCGGCCGCAACAGTTTGCGCATGGATATTGATCGCAAATTGCGAGACTTGCCGGAGGATCCGGCAGAGCCCTCGAACAATCCCGAGCTGCCCTATGGCGGTGCCCGGCCCATCAGCGGCGAGGTGCCTGACTTTGTGCCCAGGCGCAAGCCGGCGGCAGCCTATGCCGCGAAAATGGCGTCTCAGTCTGCGCCTGCCGCAAAAGGGGCTGAGCAGCGCCATGCGTCTGAGCCTGCCCATGAACGCATAGAACCGACCTTCGGTTTTGGCGATGAGGTCGACGCCCGGACAGGCCCAGCACAGCAGATTCCGGCTCCCGAGTCTCGCCCTGCGGGGCAGTCCCGCACCGCGGCGACTGTTGACAGCCTGGCTGATGTAACGGCACCTGCGGTTGAAGCTCGGGTGCGGCCAGAGGCTGCGCCTGAGCCCAGGCCCCGCTTTGAGGCGGATACGGAAGCGGACCCGCTGTTCGACGAGCCCCCCGAGGACGACTACCCGGCGCCTGAGCCGGCAGAGCCCGCACCCGTGCAGCCTGTTCCGTTGCAAGGTGCACCCGCCGCCCGCCCGCAGGGCAAGGATTCCGCTGTGGCTGCCGACCCTGTGCCTGCTAAAGTTCCCGTGTCACAGGGCGCGCAGGAGGCTGTGCAGGGTAGCGCGGAGTTCGGAGAAACCGATCCGCTGTTTGACGAGCTTCCCGTCCAGCCGGCGCTTGATCTGGAAAAGCCCATTCCGCTGCTGATGGAGCGCAATCGCCAGCCCCGGCGTGCGGCGGCCACGTCCGAAAAACGCCAGGCAGAGCCTGCCGGGGGCAGGGAAAAACCAGAACCGCCACAGCAGGATCTTCTGTTCGGTGTGGCCAGCGAGGCCGCAGATGAACCCGCTGATACGGCCCCCGTCAGGGAGCGGCACAGCGAGGCTGCCCCCAAGCCTGAAAACGTACTGGTGATTACCGCTGTCTCCACCAAGGAAGAGGGCTTTCCCGGTGGCCTGTTGCATCGGCTCCTGGCAGCCTGCGATCTGCACTTTGGCGACATGGCCATTTTCCACCGGCATGAAGATGGTAGTGATACCGGCCCTGTGCAGTTCAGCATGGCCAATGCCGTTAACCCCGGCACCTTCGACCTGGCCACCATTGATCAAATGCGCACACCGGCTGTGACCTTCTTCATGTCGATGGAAGAGCCGCGGGATGTGATGAATGCCTTTGAATGCATGCTGGCAACGGCCGAGACGCTGGCCGAGCACCTTGATGGTGACCTTCTGGATGAAAACCGCTCGGTACTGCGCCCGCAGACCAAGGAGCACTATCGTCAGCGCATTCGAGACTTCGAGATGCATAACCGGTCCCGCCGGGGCAGCTCACGCGTCTGAGCACCGACAAGGTGCCTGAGTGCATCCGCTGCCTGTCGCGGGAGCGGGCCCCCGGGCGCCATCGTTGCCATCATTGATGCCTTCAACCTCCACAACCTATTTTCCAGGATGACTCTGATTCCATGTGTTCGGCTGTAACGATTGAGCAGGAACTGCGGCAACTCCGGGATGCCTTGAATCACCACAATTACCGCTACTATGTGCTCGATGACCCCGAGTTGCCGGACGCCGAGTATGATCGCCTGTTCCAGCGTCTCAAGGCACTGGAAGCGGAGCATCCCGGCCTGGTTACTGCGAGCTCGCCGACGCAGCGGGTCGGTGCCAGGCCGCTGTCTGCCTTCAGTCAGGTGCAGCACGAAATGCCGATGCTGTCGCTGGACAATGCCTTTAACGCCGAGGAACTGCGCGACTTTGTGCGCCGCGTGCAGGAGCGGCTGAAACTGGGCAGCAGTGACGAGATTGCCTTTGCCTGTGAGCCCAAGCTGGACGGCATTGCCGTCAGTGTACTGTATGAAGACGGTCTGCTGGTGCGGGCCGCCACCCGGGGTGATGGCACCACGGGCGAGGACATTACCCAGAATGTGCGTACGCTTCGCAGCGTACCATTGCAGCTCAACGGTACCGGCTGGCCGGCCAGGCTCGAAGTACGTGGCGAAATCTACCTGCCGCGGGCCGGTTTCGAGGCGCTCAATGCGCGTCAGCGCGAGCGGGACGAGAAAACCTTCGTCAATCCGCGCAATGCCGCCGCCGGCAGTCTGCGCCAGCTGGATGCGCGCATTACGGCGGATCGCCCGCTGGAAATGTGCAGTTATAGTACCGGCATCGTTTCCGATGACGTCGAGCTTCCCGGCGGGCACTATGAAACCCTGCAGCTGTTGCATCGCTGGGGCTTTCGTATCAACCCGGAGATGCGCCTGGTTCAGGGTGCGGAGGGCTGTCTGGACTATTACCAGGACCTTGCCGCCCGGCGTGACAGCCTGAGTTATGACATCGATGGCATCGTATTCAAGGTGAACGAGCGTGCCCAGCAGGCCCAGCTGGGCTTCATATCCCGGGCGCCGCGCTGGGCCATTGCCCACAAGTTTCCGGCCCAGGAGGAAATCACCCGGGTACGGGCGGTGGAGTTTCAGGTGGGCCGCACCGGTGCCGTGACGCCGGTGGCACGACTGGAACCCGTGTTCGTCGGCGGTGTGACCGTGAGTAATGCAACCCTGCATAACATGGACGAAATCGCCCGGCTGGATCTGCGTGTCGGCGATACGGTGGTAGTGCGTCGGGCCGGGGACGTAATTCCCCAGGTGGTCCAGGTGGTGGCTGATCGGCGCACGGGCGCGGAATCGCCGGTTCATATTCCCCAAAACTGCCCTGAATGTGGCTCCCGGGTCGTGCGAAACCAGCTGGTGCGAATGATCAAGGGCAAGGAAGAGCTGGTGGATGGCACGGGCTTCCATTGTGTCGGACGCCTGGCCTGCCGGGCCCAGCTGTCCCAGGCCATCATTCATTTCGTCTCGCGCCGGGCGATGGATATCGATGGTCTGGGGGACAAGAGCGTCGAACAGCTGGTAGAGCGCGAACTGGTGCGCTCACCGGCCGACCTGTACCGGCTGCGCATCAGCGATTTCATGACGCTGGAGGGCTTTGCTGAAGTCTCATCGCAGAAACTGTACCATGCGATTCAGGCCAGCAAGCAGGTGCCGTTACCGCGCTTCATTTATGCTTTGGGTATCAGCGAAGTGGGTGAAGGCACGGCCCGGGTGCTGGCACAGAACCTGGGCAGCCTGGAGCGTATCGCCTCGGCCTTGCCGCTGGTGCTGACCTGCCTGCCCGAGGTCGGTCTGGGTGTCGCGCGTGAAATTTCGGACTTCTTCCAGGATACGCATAATCGCCAGGTCATTGCCGATCTGGCGGAACTCGGTGTCGTGCCCCAGGGCAGTGGTGAACTGGGTGTCTCGCAGCGGGGCAGTGTTTCTCTGGCGGACCTGCTGACGAAACTGAAAGTGGACAAGGTCGGCCCGGTGATGTCCCGGCATCTGGCAGCACACTTTGGCTCGTTGCAGGCGCTGCTTGATGCCGACGAGGCGCAGATCGGTGCCGTGCCAAAATTGTCCAAAGCCGCAGGCAAGAACCTGCTGTCAGCGTTGCATGATGCCAGCTGGTGCGCCCGGGCACAGGCTTTGGAGGCGCAGCTGCTGGCGTTTGGCATGCACTGGAGCTGCGAAGCAGAACAGACGGAAGCTGAAGGCGTGCCGGCAGAGCCCCTGAGCGGTCAGACCTGGGTGCTCACCGGCACACTGGAGCTAATGGCCCGGGACCAGGCCAAGGATTATTTGCAATCGCTCGGTGCCAAGGTGTCGGGCAGTGTATCCAAAAAAACCGACTGTGTGGTTGCAGGCCCAGGCGCAGGCTCGAAGCTCGCCAAGGCGCAGTCGCTGGCGGTCAAGGTGATTGATGAAGGAGAATTCGTTGAACAGCTCCAGCACTATGGCATTACCCATTAAACGCCTGGCCACATTCCTGCCCGTTATCTGGCTGGCCGGTTGCGCGTCTGTCACACCGTCCTGGTTGCCGGGCTCCTCGGACACCTCGGTCACTGCGGCGCCTGTCGAGGCCCAAACGCCCGCGACCTGCTCGCTGCTGGAGCGCCAGGGGCGCCTGCGGGTAGCGCTGCAGAATGCCCAGGGTCAGTGGGGTCTCGAGCCGGCCGTGGCGCTGGCGCTGCTTGAGCCACCCCTGGGGGGCGGTCGCAAGCGCCATGTGCTGCCTTTTGGCAATACCTGGGACGAGTACCGCATCGCCCAGAGCAACTGGTCGGCGACAACGGACAACATCGACGATGCCGTGGACTTCCTTGGCTGGGGTGTGGCGCGCAATCGTCAGATGCTGAAACTGGATATCGACCAGGTAGATGCCCTCTATCTGGCCTATCGCCTCGGGCCCGGTGCCTATAGCCAGGGCGTGCATCGTGGTATCTGGATAGAAAAGGAAGCCGAGCGAGTGGCGACGCGGGCCCGGCTCTACAGTGATGAGCTGCAACGCTGCCCTGAACTGGTGGACCCAAAACGCTGGGAATGGCAGCGCCTGTGGAGCTGGTGGTGATTATTCCCCATGGCGAGCTTTCCCCCGAGACGCTGGATAACCTGATTAGCGAGTTTGTGACCCGCGATGGCACCGATTACGGTGAGCAGGAAACACCCCTGGCGAGTCGAATAGGACAGGTGTGTCGGCTGCTGGAACAGGGCAAGGCGGTTATACTGTTCAGCGAAAGTACAGGGCTGTGCAATATAGTGGCAAAGGATCAGCTCGACTGAACCCGCAAGACCAGGGTCTTGTGCCGGGTGCCGATGAGCGCGGCGAATCGCACCGATATTGCTTAGGCGTAACGCTTCAACCTGACTTCCCGGAGGCCCATCATGGATCAGCTAGAGCAAATCACTCAAATGATTGCCCTGTCCATGGGGCTGGCCTGGGCCAGTGGCATCAATCTGTACGCAACCCTGCTGATGCTGGGTGTGCTGTCCAATACCGGCAACATAGTACTGCCCCCCGGCCTTGAGGTTGTGGGGGACCCGATGGTGCTGATGGCCGCCGGCCTGATGTACTGTGTCGAGTTTTTTGCCGACAAGGTTCCGGGTGTCGATACCGGCTGGGATACTCTGCATACCTTTATCCGAATACCGGCAGGTGCTGCGCTGGCGGCAGGTGCAGTGGGCGAGATCGGCTTGCCGGTGGAGCTGGCCGCCGCCATTGTCGGGGGCTCGCTGGCCACCGCAACCCATGCGGCCAAGGCCGGCAGCCGGGTACTGATCAATACCTCGCCGGAGCCCTTCAGTAACTGGACGGCGTCCGTTACCGAGGATGTGATGGTCATCGGTGGTATCTGGGCTGCGCTGTACAATCCCTGGTTGTTCCTCGGGGGGCTGGTGGTGTTCGTTTTGTTGCTGATATGGTTGCTGCCCAGGGTGTGGCGAGGCGTGAAGCGGGTGTTCCGCTTTCTGGCGCGGCTGTTTGGTGGCAGCGAAACCGAAACGCCGCCGCTGAATGCCGGTTCAAGCCCGAACCGGACACTGCCGGGCGAGCGTTCACGCCATTAACGGTTAAAGGTGCGAGGTAAAGGAGCAAGGTGAAAGGAGTGTTGCGACCCCGAGTCACTGCTCCGGGCCTTGCCAATGGTTATTGGTAAATAGTAATTGGCCATTGGCGACGCAGCCGGGCACACGAATCACGAATCACGAATCACGAATCAGCTTTCTCCTTTCTCCTTTCTCCTTTCTCCTTTCTCCTTTCACTTGTCTTTCCACTTTCCACTTTCACCTTGCCCCTCGCTCCTGCTCTTTGGACCTGATTCAGGCCCAGCGCTCTATATGCGCCCCGGTGATCAAAAGGCGCAGC
>JBFGZM010000245.1:0-5867 GCA_041586815.1 Marinobacterium sp.
CGATCAAGGCCCATGTGACCGCCATCCTGCGCAAGCTTGGGGTCAACAGTCGTACCCAGGCAGTGATCGCTGCCCAGCGCCTGGGTGTGGAACCGCCCAAAACCGAGCTGAAATAGGCGGGTTCCGGAGCTCGCAGGGATGCTCTTTCGGTATTGGTTATTCGTGATTGGTCATTTGTAAGCCGTAAGCCGTAAGCCGACAGCTTCAAGCTTACAGCTCTGATCACGCTTTCCCTCCTTCGCTTCTCTCGCCGGCAATCAGCTTGTTGATCATGGCCCGCAGGGCCGCGGGCTTGACGGGCTTGGTCAGCAACTGGGCGCCCCGGGCGGCGACTTCCCCGCTGACACTGTCGGTACGATCGGCGGTGATAATGACCGCCGGTACCGGTTTTGACCACAGGGGTTGCATGGCTTCGAGTGCCATCAATCCGGTATAGGTTTCCCCCAGATGGAAGTCGGCCAGGATAATGTCCGGCTCAAATGCCGTGCCATTGAGCTGGCTCTCCACTTCCTCCACCGACAGCGCCGTCATGGCCTCGCAGGACCAGCCCTGCAGCAGTGCCCGCATGCCTTCCAGAATCTTGGGTTCGTTGTCGATTACCAGTACACGCACGCCGTTCAGCCCCTTGCTGCGTATCCAGCCGCGCTGCTCGGTTTTGTGGCGGATGGCCCTGGCCGGGTCGCCGAGGGGAACCTCGATACTGAAGGCCGTGCCCTTGCCGGGCCAGGAGCGTACCTCGAGAGGGTGCCCCAGGATGCGGGCGATACGTTCGGTGATGGCAAGGCCGAGCCCCAGACCTTTTACCTGGCTGTGGCGCGGGTTGTCGATGCGCTTGAACTCCTCGAACACCTCGTCGAGCTTGTCCGGTGCTATGCCGACACCAGTATCCCAGGCTTCGATGCGCAAGCGGTCGCCCCGGCGCCGGCAGCCCAGCAGCACCTTGCCGTGCTGGGTGTAGCGAATGGCATTGGAGAGAAAGTTCTGCAGTACGCGCCGCAGCAGTGCCTGGTCGGAGGCAACGACCTGCTTCGAGTCGCACCAGCGCAGCTGCAGCTGCTTTTCCGCCGCCAGCAGGCTGAACTCGGTGCTGAGATTGGTGAGCATGGTGCTGATGCAGAAATCGGTGACATTGGCGACCAGAGCGCCGGCATCGAGCTTGGAGATGTCGAGCAGGGTGGTAATCAGCTCTTCTGCCGCCTTGAGGGACCCGTCCAGGTTTTCCACCAGCTGGTGGGTACTCTGGTCGTGGCTTTGCTGGGCCAGGGCCGAGGTAAACAGGCGCGCGGCATTAAGCGGCTGCAACAGGTCGTGACTGGCGGCGGCCAGGAAGCGTGTCTTGCCCAGGTTCGCCGCTTCCGCCTCGGCCTTGGCCTGGCGCAGTTCATCCTCGATCAGGGCGCGAATGGTATTTTCCTTGCGCAGCTCCCGGTTGACCGTCGATAGTGCCTGGGTGCGGTCACGCACGCGTTCTTCCAGCGTTTCGTTGGTTTCCTTCAGTGCCATTTCGGCAATGCGCCGCTCGGTGATGTCCTGGTAAAGAGTGAAGTAGCCCACCACCTGGTGGCCCTCGTCGAAGTGGGGGATATAGGTGACCTCGGCATAGCGGGGTGTATCGGTGGGGATCTGGCTTGGCATGATGGACTCGAACCGCACCCGCTGGCCGCACAGTACCTGCTCGATATGGTGATTGCGGCTGCTGGCTTCGGCCTTGCTGAGTACGGACTCGTAGGGCAGCCCCTGAACGTGGTGGCGGTCGATGCCAAAGGCATCGGCGTAGGCCTTGTTGACGAACAGGAAGCGCCGCTGCGGGTCCAGGTAGGCGATCAGGATAGGCACGTTGTCGGTATAGGTGCGCACGTTCTGCTCGCTTTCGCGCAGCGCCGCCTCGGTGCGCTTGTGGTTGGTGATGTCGGCGTAGGTGGTGACAAAGCCGCCGTTGGGCATGGGGTTGCCAAGCACTTCCAGTACGGTGCCATCGGGGCGGTGGCGTTCATACAGGTGCGGCTTGTAGCTCATCTGGCTGCGCATGCGCTGCGCTACCAGCTCGTCGATATCCCCCGGGCCATACTCTCCCTGCTGGGCGTTGTAGCGGAAGATCTCCTCCACGGGGCGGCCAACGCAGATGAGGCCGTCGGGGTACTTGAACATCTCCAGGTAGCGCCGGTTCCAGGCCACCAGGCGCAATTGCTGGTCCACCACGCTGATACCCTGGGTCACGTTTTCGATGGTGGACTGCAACAGGGAGCGGTTGAAGCGCAGCGCCTTGGAGGCTTCGTCGACGATGGTCACGACATCGCCGATCTGCATTTCCTTGCCACGCAGCACCGAGGCCAGCACGATACGGGCCGAGGATGCACCGATCACGCCGGCCAGCAGGCGTTCGGTAAACTGGATCAGTTCCGGAGTCGCCTTGTTGCCGGACAGCAGCGGCTTTTCGTTGTGCTGATTCGCGAAGCCCGTGAAGGTCTGCTGCACCCGGTGGGGCCCCAGGAAGCGCTCGGCCAGGGTCTGCAGGTCACCGACGGTGACCTGGCTGTAATGGCGCGACGGGTCCAGCAGTTCCTTGCTGTATACATCGACAAAGGCGCTGGCCTGGATGCGATCCACCAGGCGCGAGCCACTGTAGTGTGACACCAGCACATAGAGCGCGATATTGGCCGCCAGGCTCCAGAACACACCATGGCTCAGCGGGTCCATCCCCGTCCAGCTGCGCAGGCCCAGTAGGTCCGTGGGGGATAGCCAGCCGCCGGCTGTCGCCACGGCGGGCAGCAGGGCATCGGACATCAGCCTGGCGTCGATGAGTGTCGGGATGACCAGGGTGTAGATCCAGAGGCTGAAACCGCCCGCCAGCCCCGCCAGGGCGCCGTAGCGGGCGCCACGCTTCCAGTAGATACCGCCCAGAATGGCCGGCAGGAACTGGATGGCGGCGACAAAGGCCAGCAGTCCAAAGGAGGCCAGGGAGCCGCGATCCCCCAGAATGCGGTAGTAAAAGTAGGCCAGCAACAGCAGGCAGACTATGGTGATGCGTCTGACCTGAAGCAGCAGGCCGCCCAGATCCTTGTTCTCGGCCAGCTTCAGGCGCGGCGTGCGCAGCAGCAGTGGCATGACGATGTCGTTGCACACCATGGTGGCAAGGGTCACGCTGGCGACAATCACCATGCTGGTGGACGCCGAGAGGCCGCCGATAAAGGCCAGGGTTGCCAGAGCCTTGTAATCGGCGGCCAGCGGCAGCATCAGTACGAAGGTATCGGTGTCCAGGTTCTGGTTGCCAAACACCATGTAGCCCGCGACCGAGATCGGCAGCACAAAGGCGGCCAGTGCCACCAGGTAGAGGGGGAACAGCCAGCGGGCGGTGCGCAGATTGGTGACATCGGTGTTTTCGACGATGGTGACGTGAAACTGGCGCGGCAGGCAGAGCACCGCGCCGCAGGCCAGCAGGGTCTCGGTGAGAAAGCTGCCTTTCAGCAGGCTGCCGAAGTTTTCGTTGTAACTCAGCTGGTTGGCCAGGTTGAACAGCATGTCGTCCAGGCCTTCAAACACATTGAAGGTGACAAAGAGGCCAACGGAGATAAAGGCGGTGAGCTTGACGATGGATTCGAACGCCACGGCCAGCACCATGCCCTCGTGGTGTTCGGTGGCGTCGATATGTCGGGTACCGAACAGGATGGCGAAGACGGCCATCAGCAGGGCCACGAACAGGGCGGTGTCGTTACCCTTGCTCAGGGCGTCGCTGGCCGCCGGTGCCAGGGCGTCGTAGCTGATGGCGACGGCCTTGAGCTGCAGTGCGATATAGGGAATGGTGCCCAGCACCGCGATCACCGTGACCATCACCGCGAGGCTCTGGCTCTTGCCGTAGCGGGATGAAATAAAGTCGGCGATGGAGGTGATGTTCTGCTCTTTGCTCACCAGAATCATCTTTTCCAGCACGCGCCAGCCGAATATGAACACCAGGAATGGGCCGAGGTAGGTGGCCAGAAACTCCCAGCCGCTGGACGCGGCGCGTCCTACGGCACCGTAAAAGGTCCAGGACGAACAGTACACCGCCAGCGAGAGGGAATAGATCACCGGGTTGGCGGCATAGGAACGCCCCTTGCGGGTGCTGTCGCCGTAATACGCAATGGCAAAAAGCAGGCCTACATAAGCCAGTGATATCAGTATTATTGACCAGCCGGAAAACATGGGTGCTGCTGACTCCGCGTTAATCTTTACAGTCTCTGCCTTTTTGCAGAGCTTTGCCGTACGACTATTGTATAACCTGCCGTCCGGAATCGGGATTTCTAAGTGCCTTCGCGGGAGAAACGCCCGTGTGACGGCGGTTTCCGGCCTGCTGGCCTGTTGCGTTGCGCCGCTCCACAGGGCTGGCTTGGACTAAAGTCGGGGATTTTTATTCAAGAATGCTTTGCTAGATTGAACCTGTCCTGATTTTAATTAATCCCGAGAAAAACAATAAAGGAATGGTGCCATGTCTCTAAGTCCTGAAAAAGCCAAAGCCTACTGGCGCGAAAACCTGCGCATTATCAGTGTCTACCTGGTGATCTGGTTCGTTGCGTCCTACGGCTTCGGAATCCTGTTTGTTGAGCAGCTTGATGCGATCGAGTTCTTCGGCTTCCCGCTGGGTTTCTGGTTCGCGCAGCAAGGTTCCATCTTCACATTCGTCATCCTCATCTGGGCCTACGTGTACAGCATGAACAAGCTTGACGAAAAATATGACGTTCACGAATAACAACGATAAAAGACACTAAAAGGGCGGCATTATTATGAGTCTCGACTTACTCACTTACCTCTTTATCGGGGGGTCCTTTGCGCTCTATATCGGTATCGCGATATGGGCCCGTGCAGGATCTACCCAGGAATTCTATGTTGCCGGCGGCGGGGTTCACCCGATCGCCAATGGCATGGCCACGGCGGCAGACTGGATGTCGGCGGCTTCCTTTATCTCCCTGGCCGGGATTATTTCCTTTGTCGGCCGCGATGGTTCGGCTTACCTGATGGGCTGGACCGGTGGCTACGTGCTGCTGGCGATGCTGCTGGCACCTTACCTGCGCAAGTTTGGCAAGTTCACGGTGCCGGACTTCGTCGGCGATCGCTATTACAGCAGCACCGCGCGCATGATTGCCGTGGTTTGCACCATCGTGATTTCCTTTACCTATGTGGCAGGGCAGATGCGCGGTGTGGGTATCGTGTTCTCCCGTTACCTGCACGTTGATGTCAATACCGGGGTTCTTATCGGTATGGCCATCGTGTTCTTCTATGCGGTTCTTGGCGGCATGAAGGGCATCACCTACACCCAGGTGGCGCAGTATTGCGTACTGATTCTGGCCTTTACCGTGCCGGCCTTCTTCCTGTCGGCGCAGATCACCGGTCACTTCCTGCCCCAGACCGGGCTGGGTGCAACCCTTGGCAGTGGTCAGTCTGTACTGGCGACGCTGGACCAGCTGTCGGTGGACCTGGGCTTTAATGCCTATACCGACGGCAGCAAGTCGACCATCGACATGGTGTTCTTCACCATTGCCCTGATGGCCGGTACCGCGGGTCTGCCCCACGTTATCGTGCGCTTTTTCACCGTGCCGCGCGTTAAGGATGCCCGTACCTCTGCCGGCTGGGCGCTGATCTTCATCGCCATTCTGTACACCTCCATTCCGGGCGTGGCGGGCTTTGGTCGCGTCAACCTGATCAACACCATCAATGGCGCCGATAATACCGGTACCAGCTATGCCGAAATGCCAAGCTGGTTCAAAAATTGGGAAAACTCGGGCCTGATCGGCTGGTACGACCATAACGGCGACGGCAAGGTACAGTACGCTGCGGGCAATGCGTTCGAAGGCGGCAAGCCGGAATTTATCGCCGGCACCGGCGAGCAGGGGCAG
>JBFGZM010000246.1:0-5859 GCA_041586815.1 Marinobacterium sp.
CCTTGGTCGTCTTACTTCAGCAGATCCTCGCCGGTCAGGCCATTCTTCTCGACAATTTCGCGCAGTTTGCGCAGCGCCTCAACCTGTATCTGCCTTACACGTTCGCGGGTCAGGCCGATCTCGCTGCCTACCTCTTCAAGTGTGCTCATCTCGTAACCGCGCAGGCCAAATCGGCGCGACAGCACCTCTGCATGCTTGTCGGGCAGTGCATTAAGCCACTTCTCGAGGTTACCGCTGATATTGGTACTCTGCAGCAGGCTCGCAGGGTCCGAGTTTTCCTGGTCCGGAATGGTATCCAGCAGGGATTTGTCGTAATCCTTGCCCACCGGAATATCAACAGAGCTTATGCGTTCATTAAGGCCCAGCATCCGTTCCACGGTTTCCACCGGCTTGTCGACCTTGGCTGCAATCTCTTCAGCAGAGGGTTCGTGATCCAGTTTCTGAGCCAGCTCCCGCGCCACCCGCAGGTAGACATTGAGCTCCTTGACCACATGAATGGGCAGACGAATGGTACGCGTCTGGTTCATGATGGCACGCTCAATGGTCTGGCGAATCCACCAGGTCGCGTAGGTCGAAAACCGGAATCCGCGTTCGGGGTCAAACTTTTCTACCGCCCGGATCAGACCCAGATTGCCTTCTTCGATAAGGTCCAGCAGGGACAGGCCACGGTTCAGATAGCGCCTGGCAATCTTGACCACCAGTCGCAGGTTGCTTTCAATCATGCGCTTGCGGGATTTTTCACAGCCCTTGAGCGCCAGGCGGGAGAAGTAGACCTCTTCCTCCGCCGTCAATAATGGCGAGAAGCCGATTTCATTGAGATAAAGCTGCGTCGCATCCAGCGACTTGGCATTCATCAGGTCCTTGTGTGCGAGGCTGCCGCGCCCGCGTCCACTGTTCAGAAATTCCGGTTCCTTGTCGTCATCGCTATCCGATGACACCTGGGTGTCATTGGTATCCGCGTCATCGTCGCTGGAATCGTCGTTTTCAAAACCCCGCTCAAAAACGTCTTCAGGCACGTCGTAATCCTTGTTGCTAACGTTTTCCATACACCCAACCCCACTGCCGGACAGGCGCTGCTGTTTTTATTATGTATTAACGCTTGGGCAGATAACGCAGCGGGTCTACAGGTTGTCCATCCCGTCTTATTTCAAAATGGAGCATATCCCTTGAAGCTCCGCTGCTACCTACTTCGGCTATTTTGTCACCGCCATTAACCATATCATTTTCTTTGACGAATACGCGACTGTTATGCGCATAGGCACTCAGGAACTCCTGATTGTGATTTATGATCACCAGAATTCCGTAGCCACGCAAACCATCTCCGGCGTACACCACACGCCCGGGGCCCGCCGCTATCACAGGGTCACCCGCCTTGCCGGCGATATTAATGCCCTTGGTTGCGGTACTGGAAAAACCGTTCAGCAGCGGACCTTGCGCCGGCCAGCGCCATGTCAGCGCGCTCGAAGGCACGACCGGCGGCTTGATCGGCGCCTTCACTGTCACCGACGGTTCAGGCGGCTTGACTGACACCGGCGCTTTGCTGCTGTTACCCGCCGCCCTGGCCGTGTCGCCGCCGGGATTATTTCCATTCAGCGGTTTCGCCACCAGAGGCAGACTAGCCCCCGCCGGTGATGTTTTGGTGACAGCAGGCAGGTCGGACCGCAAGCGCAGCGTCTGTCCGACATAGATAAGATAGCGGGAGTCGATATTGTTAAGGCGGGCGAGATCCCGATAGTCGAGACTGTAACGCCAGGCAATGGAGTAAAGCGTATCGCCCTTGCGTACCGTATAAGCGCCGGACTCCGGCAGTGGGCGACTATTGCTATTGGTGCTGTTGATGGAGCGCTCTGCAACCGGCGCATAGCCGCCGCTGCAGGCGGCAAGCCCGAACAGGACAATCAGAACAAGAATGCGCCTTCCCATTCCCTGCGCCACGGCCAGCCCCTACCCGCTCACAGCCGGCTTGCCCGGCCGATGCGGCCCATCAGGACCACCAGAACAACGCCCAGCAGCATGAGACCCAGTGCAGCGGCCAGCGATGGATCCTGCCCGGTCAGCACCTGGAAGCTGCCAGGCATGACATTCTCCTGTACCAGCGGCACTTCACCGCCGTGGCGGTTGATCGCATAGGCCGTGGTGTACTTCCAGGGCCACACCTTGCCGAGCGATCCCAGCATAAAGCCCCCCAGCAACGCCAGAGTGGTCGCCCGGTGATGGGAAAAGGCCCAGTCAAGCACACGGGAAAATGCCAGCAAGCCAATGGCGCAGCCAGCACCAAAGAGCCCCAGCGTCACGAATTCGAGCCCCTGAATGGCCTGCATGATGGGGGTGTACATCCCCAGCAGCAGCAATATGAAACTGCCGGAAATGCCCGGCAGAATCATGGCGCAGATCGCGATCATGCCACTGAGAAACACAAACAGCGAAGTCGGCTCGAGCGCAGAGGGAGTCACCTGGGTGATGGCATATGCCACAACGGCACCGGTTGCGAAGGCGATCAGCACGTTGCTGTGCCATTGAGGCACGGTGCGGCACAGACTCCACATGGACGCCAGAATCAGGCCAAAGAAAAAGGACCAGAGCAACGGCGCCTGGGTTTCAAGCAGAAACAGCACCAGATGTGACAGACTCAGCAGGCTCAGCAGAATGCCGCTGAGCAATACCAGCAAAAAGGTACCATTCACATGCTGCCAGGCCGCCACCGGGCCCAGGGTGAACAACAGTCGCAACGCCACGATATCGAAACTGCGCAGTGAATGAATAAGTTCTTCGTAAATACCGGTAATGAAGGCGATGGTCCCGCCGGATACACCCGGAACGGCATCAGCCGCCCCCATCAACATTCCCTTTACGGCCAGCAACAGGTATTGGAACCCATTACGCGACTGCTTCATGCTTGTTTCCTTAACGAATAGTGCCACTTACCAGGGGGACGAACTTGACCGCCAGCAACTCCTGAGTTTCGAACTGATTCTCGCCGGTACGACGAATACGCTTGAGCTTCTGCCCGCCACTGCCCCCCACCGGAATCACCAGTCGACCACCGATAGCCAGCTGCATGAGCAGCTCATCGGGAACCACTTCGGGGGCCGCTGTAACCAGAATGCCATCGAACGGCGCCTGAGCAGGCCAGCCCATTCCACCGTCACTGTGACGCAGCTGGGCATTGTGCAGTTTCAGCAGACTCATGCGCTTGCGAGCTTTCTCCTGTAACGGCCGGATACGCTCCAGACTGTATACATGCCCCACCAGTGGCGCCAGCACTGCGGTCTGGTAACCCGACCCCGTCCCTACTTCCAATACTTTTTCGCAGGGGCCGTCTTCAAGCAGCAACTCGGTCATGCGCGCCACGATATAGGGCTGGGAAATGGTCTGATTGAAGCCGATGGGCAGCGCCGTGTCCTCGTAGGCACGGTGTGCCAGAGCTTCATCGATAAAAATGTGCCGCGGCGTATCCCGGATCACATCCAGCACCGCTTCGTTGGTGATACCCTGCTCGCGCAGTCGCTGAACGAGTCGATCGCGGGTACGCCTTGAGGTCATGCCAATACCCTGCAGGTTTACATCGCTCACTGCAGCTCCTCTAACCAGGTCGCCAGCCCGTCCATGCCGGCGTACTGGGTCATGTCGATCTGAATCGGCGTAATGGAAACAAAGCCCTGCTCAACGGCATAGAAGTCCGTCCCCGGCTCCCGATCCGCCACCTGACCGGCACCGGCGACCCAGTAGCGAGTACAGCCCCGCGGATCCACCGAAGCGACAGGGCCACTGGCCATTTCACGATGCCCCAGGCGCGTCACATGCACTCCCTTGATATCGCTCATGACCAGGTCCGGTACATTGACGTTTAAAACCGTTCGCGGCGCCAGATTCAGGCTGTGGATATCTCGCACAAGATTGGCGACAACTTCGGCCGCGGTAGCATAGTGCTCCGGCTGATGACCGGCCAGGGACACCGCGATAGGCGGCAGTGACATGGAGCGACCCTCGGTGGCCGCCGCAACCGTACCGGAATAGAGTACATCGTCGCCGAGATTGGAACCGGCATTAATGCCGGAAACCACCAGATCCGGCACCATGCCGAACACGCCCGACACCCCCATGTGCACACAGTCTGTCGGCGTGCCGTTGAGGCTGATAAAGCCATTGTGATGGTGATGGGCTTCCAGCGGGCGATCCAGGGTCAGTGAATTGCTGGCACCACTGCGGTTGCGATCCGGTGCAATCACCTGAATCTCGGCAACCTTGCTGAGGGCTTCGGCCAGTGCTGCCAGGCCTGGCGCATAGACGCCGTCATCATTGGATATCAGTACTTTAATCATCAGTGCTCTGGCCTGTCGCAGGGCGGGCTACACGAAAATGGCACAGCTCCCGCAATACACTGGTGGCAAAAGCACCGGACGGAAGCTCGAATTCAAGCCAGCATTGTCGGTCAGATTCCCGTTGCATCGCAAGCCCCTGTGGTCGAAGCCGCAAACTGCGACGTTCCGAGCGCAACCCAAGCTGCGCCAAATCATCGATCAGCAACTGCCAATCGGCCAGGGTACCGGTTTCCCAAACCTCGGCCTGATCAGCCAACAGGCGACCGGCACTGCCGGGCATGGGGCCGGTCAGATCCAGGTCCCCACTGCCCAGACGCAACGCCAGATCCTCCAGCCCCGTTTCGGCGGTGAAACAACTGTGGGTTCCGTCCAGCATCAGGACATCGCCGGGCATAATGCTCGACCAGCGCTGCTCGGCAATACGCTGGCTCAGCAAGTGATTGAACAACCAGGAGCGTACAGCCGACAGGTAGAGACCTTTCTTGTGGCGCTGGCGCTCTTTCAGTTCGCCGCGAACAAGGGCCACACCCTTGCGAATGTTGCCAAAATCAAAACCGAAACGCTGTTCACCAAAGTAGTTCGGCACGCCTTCAGCCAGCAAGGCAAAGCGCTGCTCAAGCGCATCCATGTCGCTGACATTACGCAGGCGCAGACGAAAGCGATTGCCGCGGTGCACACCCAGGCGCAGCTTGCGCGGATGACGCACGGCTCTTAGCACCTCAACGCTGTCGCCCCCGAAAAGGCTCCAGGTCATGTTGCGGTGCACACCCAACCGAATGCAGAACCACTGCTCGGTAATCGCGTGGCGATCTTTCTTGCCGGAATAGCTGACTTCGCGCGGCGAAACCTGGCAGAAACCGGCCAGCTGGCGGGCAACCCAGTCGGTATTTTCACCATTTTTCCGGATATACAGAAAAACGTGCTCACCTTCGCCCTCAGGCTCGAAACCCAGCTTCTCGAAAACCTGGAAATCTGCGTTTTCATATCGTATTTCGGCACTGGCGGCAGGCTCGCCGTGAAGCCAGGCAAAATCGGTGGGGAACTGCAAAGTATCAGGGGTCATTGAGCGGATCCGCTACGGGGTTCAATCAGCTGAATAAAAGTTTCATCTTCGCGAATCATGCCCATTTCGCTACGGGCGCGTTCTTCCAGCGCTGCCAGACCTTTTTTCAGATCCTGCACCTCCGCCTCGAGCTGGCGGTTTCGCTCCAGCAGCTTTTCATTGTCCTGCTGCTGCGTGCTGATCGCCTGGCGCAGTGCCAGCACTTCCCGCAGGTTCGCCTCGCCAAACCAGAGACGGTACTGCAGTGCGAGCAGCAGTACCACCAGAAGGATAATGAGCCAACGAAACAAGATTCACTCCAGCAAGATCCCGGCCCAGAGCCGGACAGAAAAACGACGACAGCCAGGACAAAAGGCAGCCGCGATCCTGTTGCCTGACAATGAGTAGGAGAATGTAACACACTCGATGCCACTGTCCTGCCCTTCTTGTCACGCCAGGCCATGACACAGCCCAGGCAAACCGCCTGCGCACAGA
>JBFGZM010000247.1:0-5859 GCA_041586815.1 Marinobacterium sp.
GAGAATGAAGCTACGAATGCCGGGAAATGAGCCCCAGGTGAATTCCGAGGATATGCCGGCGGTAAGGCCTATGCCTGCAAAGCATTGGCGATGGCGATGGCCAGGGTATCCAGCCGGTATGGCTTGGCGATAAAACTGCTCTGGGGCGCCAGTCCGTAGCGCTTGCTGAGCTGATCCTGCGGCAGGCCGGATGCCAGAATGCAGGGGAGGCCGGGCCACTGTTGCTGCAGCATCTCGCGCAGTTCAATGCCGGTTTGGCCGGTACCCAGGTTGATATCACTCAGCACCAGGTCGGGCAGGGGGTTGGCCTGGAGCCATATCAGGGCCTCTTCGGCACTGGTGCATGCCAGCGGCTCATATCCCAGTTCTGCCAGCATGTCTTCTGCGGCCTGCAGTACCAGGGGGTCATCTTCCACCAGCAGCACGAGCTCGCCGTGACCCATGGGGCGCGGTTCCTTGGGGGCGGTACCCTTTTGGGGATCTGCGGCCCGGTGACGCGGCAGGCTGATGCGGATGCAGGTGCCCAGGCCGGGCTCGCTCCGGATGTCGATATCGCCACCGGACTGCTTGACGAAACCGTACACCATGCTGAGCCCAAGGCCACTGCCCTGGCCGACGTCTTTGGTGGTAAAGAAGGGATCGAACACGCGCTCGAGCAGTTCTTCGGGAATGCCGTTGCCCGTGTCCTGCACTTCGATCTGGACCCGGCCTGGATCGTTGCCGGAGTCGTCGGTGCCTTCGATAACACGGGTGCTGAAACTCAGGGTGCCGCCATCGGGCATTGCGGCGCTGCTGTTCAGTGCCAGGTTCAGCAAGGCGTTTTCGAGCTGGCCGGGATCGACGTAGATCCAGTCATCGGTGGCCTCGAGGCGGGTCTGGATGTCGATATGGGGCCCCACGCTGTACTCGATCAGGTCAAGCATGCCCTCGATCAGGTCATTGAGCTGCTGAGTCTCTGGGTGCAACTGCTGCTTGCGGGAAAAGGCCAGCAGTCGCTGTACCAGGCTGGCACCGCGCTCGGCGGCGGCCAGCGCCCGCTGACCGTAGCGGCTGACTTTGTCGCCGAGGCCGGGCTGTTGCTCAAGCAACTGCAGGTTGCCGATCACTGCCGCCAGCAGGTTGTTGAAGTCGTGGGATATACCGCCGGTGAGCTGCCCCAGGACTTCCATTTTCTGCGCCTGGCGCAGCTGGGATTCGATGGTCTTTCGATCCGTCAGATCACTGTAGAGGGTAACAAAACCGCCGTCGGGCATGGGCTGGCTGCGAAACTCGATCACACGGCCGTCCTGGTAGTAGCGTTCAAAGCGAATCGCCTGTTCCGGGCGCTGCAGGTTGGTTTGTGTCATGTCCAGCGGGCGGTTATCCAGGGTGCGGTTGCTGTGGGCGTTGCGTGCCATCAGGTTCTGTACGTGGTCCAGCGAGAGACCCCTGCGCACCTCGCGTGCGGGGAGATCAAAAATGCTCAGGTAACGCGGGTTCCAGGCGATCAGGCGCTGATCGCGATCGAAGACGCTGAGACCGTCGGTGATATTGTCGAACACGGTTTGCAGCAGGCGCTGTTGTTTTTGCAGATTTTCGGCCATGGACTGAAGCTCGCGGCTGTTCTCGCGAAAGACGTTAAAGGCCCGGGCCAGGCTGCCGATTTCATCACGCCGCTGCACCGCGGGTGTTGCCTGCTCGGTAACGCCAGAGGCCAGGCGTGTCATCAAGCGTGTCACGGCCTTGAGGTTGTGGGTCATGGTGAGTACCAGGGTGG
This sequence comes from Marinobacterium sp., assembly GCA_041586815.1. GTDB lineage: Bacteria > Pseudomonadota > Gammaproteobacteria > Pseudomonadales > Balneatricaceae > Marinobacterium_A. The sequence goes on from JBFGZM010000247.1 coordinate 1,757, forward strand.
CACCGGCTGCCAGCGCCAGCAGGGCCACCAGGCTGATCCACAGAATGCGCCCCTTGCCCTGGTCGATGGTCGAAGCCAGTGCGCCGTGCTGGCGTTCAAATCGGTTTTGCAGGCTGTCGACGAAGGCCTTGACCTCGGTGGACAGCTGTTCGGAGATGGCGCGTACCGCCGCCAGCAGGTAGGCCTGGCGTTGTTTGACATCCAGCTGCTGCTGGCGCAGCTCGAATATCTGCCTGGCACGCCTGTACAGTGGTGCGTCCTTGTCGATGCGGGTCTCAAAACGCTGTTCGATCAGCGTCAGTTCGCGGGACGAGGCAGAGGCTGCGGCCAGCAGTTGATCAATGGCCTGGTTGTCTTTTTCACCCAGGCCCTGACTATCGGAGGCGGGGCTGCCGGTGTGCTGCAGGGGGTACAGCAGCTGGCGCAGATCTTCGCGCTGGAACAGCTCTTGCTGGGTCAGAAAAATCAGCTCATCCAGAGTGGCGTAGAGCTTTTCGAGCAGGCTGCGCAGGACCGGTGCCGAGGTCAGGTGGCGAATGCGGCCGGCCAGGTTCTTGAGCTGCTCCACTCTTTCCTGCAGCTGCTGGCGATCATGCTGCAGCTGAAAGGGGGCCGAGGCCTCGGCAACGAAAGGCGCGAGGGACGCAAGGCTTGCGGTGCGTTCGGCCAGTTCAAGGGAGTGGGAAATGTCCGGCAGGATTTCTTCGCGCAATCGCTCCAGCGACTGTTCGGTATCACTCAGGCCGCGCCAGCCGACGATAGCCAGGGCGAGGGCGGCCAGGGTGATACAGGCAAAGGCAAGCAGCAGACGGGCGCGGGCGCTGTGCATGGCTCAGAGCCGGCTGATCTGGGCGTGGAAGCAGTAACCCAGGCCTCGCTCGGTACGTATGTAACGGGGCTGGCGTGGGTTGGGTTCGAGCTTGCGACGCAGGCGCAGAATCAGTACGTCGATGGTGCGATCGAAGACTTCGCTGTTGTCCCCGCGGGTCATTTCCAGCAGCTGATCCCGGGTCAGAATGCGATTCGGTGCCTTGACCAGCGCTTCTAGCAGGTTGAATTCACCATAGGTCAGCTCAACGCGGGTGCCGTCGCTGCTCTGCAAGTGGCGGGCGGTGAGATCCAGTACCCAGTCTCCAAAAGCCAGGCGCTGGTGGCTGTGCAGATCTTCGGGCCTGGTCATTACGCCTGTGGAACGGCGCAGCAGCGCACGCACCCGCGCCAGCAGTTCGCGCACGTTGAAGGGTTTCATCAGAAAATCATCGGCGGCCAGTTCCAGCCCCAGGATACGGTCGGTCTCGTCGCCCTTGCCGGTCAGCATCATGATGGGTATGCCAGACTCCGCGCGCAGTCCCCGCGCCAGCTGCATGCCGTCTTCGCCCTTGAGGCGCAGATCCAGAATCACCAGGGAAAAGGCGGATTGCGCCAGTGCCTGCTGCATTTCTGCGCCATTGGTAACCGCCAGGGCGTCGAAGCCATTGTCATCCAGCAGGTCGTGCAGCAGGTCCCGCATATCGGCTTCATCGTCGACGATGAGAATTTTCTGGCGTGCTGTTTCCGTCATAGATCCCTGTCCGTTCGCTTGTTGCGCTGCTGTGATACCACAGAATAGGCCAGATCGTATTTCAAATGTTTCAACAATATACGGCGGCATCAGGGAGCTGTGGCTCTAAAAGGCGGTCGGGCCTGCGTCACGGCGCCGGAGGCGGGAGCATTATATGTCTTGTTCATTTTTACGCGCTGCGTCATTGACAACGTTGTCCGGCGGGAATATTGTTTGTCAACGTTGTCTTTGGCGGTAAGCGCCCAGGTTGTGCTTCGATGGTCTCGATTAAAGATGTTGCAAAACATGCCGGAACCTCATTCAAGACCGTATCCCGTGTGGTGAATAATGACCCTGGGGTACGGGAAGAAACGCGGCTGCGAGTGCAGCAGTCCATCGAGGCGCTGAATTACCGGCCCAACAGTGCAGCCCGCATGATGCGCAACCAGAAGTCCGGCGTTATCGGCTTTATCTCCGACGAAGTGGTTACACAGCCCTATGCCGGGGACATTCTGCTGGGGGCTCAACAGGTAGCCAGCGAGCATGACAAAATACTGATGGTGGTGAATATCGAGCACAATCGACGCCATCAGCAGCAGGCACTGGATATGCTGCTGGAGCGGCGGGTTGAGGCTCTGGTATTGGCCAGTTATTTCCACCGTGAGGTCGAAGTACCGCCGGAAATGCAGGGCGTGCCGTCGGTGCTGGTGAACTGTTTCAGCACTGTAGAAAAGTTGCCAAGTTTTGTACCGGACGATGAGCAGGCGGGTTTTGATGCCACGAGGTTGCTGCTTGAGCAGGGCCACCGCTGTATCGGACTTATAAGTCTGGACCCGCGCATTGAAGCGGCGCGGCTGCGCCTGGCCGGGTACCAGCGGGCGCTGCAACAGGCCGAGATCGCCTTTGATCCGCGCCTGGTGGTGCAGGGTGAAGGGCGTGCCGGCCAGGGCACCTGCTCGACGCCGGAGGCGGTGGACAGCCTGATGGCGCTGGAGCCCAGGCCAACGGCGATTGTCTGCGGCAAGGATGAATTCGCCATGCAGGTGTATTTTCAACTGCTACGCTTCGGGCTGAGAGTGGGGCATGACATAGCCCTGACCAGTTTTGACAACCAGCGGCTGATTGCCCCCAATCTGTCGCCGGGGTTGACTACCATGGCACTGCCGCATCTCGCAATGGGCCGTGCGGCATTAGGCCATCTGTTCAAACCGAAGGCTGACAACAGCATCCGGCGTTTACCCTTTTCAGTCATTGAGCGCGAATCGCATTTACTGAAGTCATAACAAAAAATTTGGATAACAATAAAAGGTAGATCATGAATAAATTCACACCCAGCCTTCTCTCTGGCGCACTGGCGACAACGTTGTCTTTTGCGTCTATCGGTGCCTCTGTTCAGGCGGCAGCTGAACCCGCTACGTTAAAGCTCTGGCGCCATGAAACCAGCAATATCGCCGAGATCGAAGTCAGCAAGGCGGCTGTCGAACGCTTTAATCAATCGCAGCAACGCTGGAGCATTGAAGTTGAGATGATTCCCGAAGGTTCCTATACCGAGACCGTTACGGCAGCCGCTCTGGCCAATGATCTTCCGTGCATTCTGGATATGGATCAGCCCGTGGTGCCGAATTTTGCCTGGTCCGGTTATCTGCGCCCCCTCAAGGGGCTGGTTTCTCAGGAGGTGATCGACAGCCTTATCGATTCGGCAAAAGGCAGCTACAAGGACGAGGTCTACTCGGTGGGTCAGTATGAAGTGGCGCTGGCACTCTTTTCCCGTCACTCGATACTGAAAGAGCAGGGTATTCGTATCGCGACCACCGAGCAGCCCTGGACGAAAGAGGAGTTTCTGCAGGCGCTGGCCACACTGAAAGCGTCAGGCAAGTTTGCATACCCGCTGGATATGCGTACCGGCTGGAAAGGTGAGTGGTATTCCTATGGCTTCGCGCCGATGCTGCAGAGTTTCGGCGCTGACCAGATCGACCGCAGCGATTACCGCACAGCCGAAGGGGTGCTCAACGGTAAGCAGGCGGTCGCCTGGGGAGAATTTTTCCAGAATTTGTTTAGCGAAGGTTATGTCGACCGTAACCCGAGCGACGACAAGGCGTTTAGCCAGCAAAGGGCCGCGCTTGACTATGTGGGTAGTTGGGAAATGGCAAACCATGTGACCAGCTTCGGTAACGATCTGGTGGTTATGCCGGTACCGGATTTCGGTAGCGGCCCCGTGGTGGGCGGTGGTTCCTGGCATTGGGGCATTACCCAGAGTTGTGCCCATCCTGAGGGCGCTGCGGCCTTTCTGGATTACATTCTCCAGCCGAACGAGATTGCGGCGATGTCCAGGGCGACCGGCATGATTCCGTCTACCCCGGCGGCGGCGGAACTGACCGAGCACTACCGGACCGGGGGAGACTGGCGCTTCTTCTACGACTACTCGGCGGCCTACGCCAGGCTGCGCCCGGCAACACCGGCGTACCCGATTATCTCCAGCACGTTCGAAACCATGGCGCGAAATATCAAGGACGGTGCCGACGTTCTGGATTCCCTGGACGAGGCTGTCGATACCATCGAGCGC
>JBFGZM010000248.1:0-5854 GCA_041586815.1 Marinobacterium sp.
CGAAAAGATCTCGCGCCGCTTCCACGATAATCCGCAGGAGTTTGCCGACGCCTTTGCCCGTGCCTGGTTCAAGCTGACTCACCGCGATATGGGGCCTAAGGCCCGCTACCTGGGTCCGGAAGTGCCGAACGAAGACCTGATCTGGCAGGACCCGGTGCCGGCGGTGGATCATGAGCTGGTCAACGAGCAGGACATCGCTGATCTTAAGGCCAAGGTACTGGCATCTGGCCTGTCAGTGTCTGAACTGGTTACAACCGCCTGGGCCTCGGCCTCCACTTTCCGGGGCTCGGACATGCGTGGCGGAGCCAACGGTGCCCGCATTCGCCTGGCGCCACAGAAAGACTGGGACGTTAACCAGCCTGCGCAGCTGGCAAAGGTGCTCCAGGCCCTGGAGTCCGTTCAGCAGGCCTTCAACGCGGCCCAGTCCGGCGGCAAAAAGGTATCCCTGGCCGATTTGATCGTGCTGGCCGGTGCTGCGGCCATAGAGAAAGCGGCTACAGGTGCCGGTCACAGCATCAAGGTGCCTTTTGTCCCTGGGCGTACCGATGCGAGCCAGGAACAGACCGACGTGGACGCCTTCGAGCCACTCAAGCCCGAAGCCGACGGCTTTCGCAACTACCGTCGTACCCGCTTCAGCGTCTCGGATGAGGAAATGCTGGTGGATCGGGCGCAGCTGCTGCAACTCAGTGCGCCCCAGATGACGGCTCTTGTCGGCGGCCTGCGCGTACTGGATGCCAACTACGGTCAGGCCCAGGAGGGCGTATTTACCCAGCGCCCCGGCACGCTTAGCAACGACTTCTTCATTAACCTGCTGGATATGGACACTCAGTGGAAACCGGTGTCGGAAGACGCCGACCTGTTTGAAGGGCGAGACCGCAAGACCGGCAAGGTGAAGTGGACCGCCACACGGGTAGATCTCGTGTTCGGCTCCAACTCCCAGCTGCGCGCCCTGGCAGAAGTCTATGCCCAGAGCGATGCCAGCGAACGCTTTGTGCATGATTTCGTCGGAGCCTGGAACAAGGTGATGAACGCGGACCGTTTCGACCGCGCCTGATTCTGACTGTTAGCTAAAGCTCCACCCGAGCGGCGTTTCAATTCAGGTTGAAACGCCGCTTTTTGCTGTGCCCTGAGGCTTAACCAGCTTCTCTTTTCAGGTTGGATTAACCTGCAACTTTCATGCTGATTTATTTTTGAGCCTGAAGGACCTTGTGCACAAAGCATGCAGGCTCTGATTTTAATAATGAGCGACCCGGCCAAGCCAGCGGTGGCTAACCAGCTGTCAAAGGCGGCTTCGCCTTAACTTTTGGTGCTCGCCAAACCGGGAAAGATTATCCTTGGGCAAATCATTCAACAGGATGGCGCAATACATGCAATCGGTCGGGTTCGATTAATGCTGCCAATACAGGTTCGCCAAGGCTATAAGAGTTTTGTCGCACTAGCTCTGTGTGCGTTTCTCAGTGCCTGTGTTGGCCCTGACCTGCAGGCGCGCCGTGCGGCTTCGGCGCTGACGGCCACCGAGGCGGGGTGGCTGCGCAGCAACCTTGATGCCGGTCCCTTTGTGCTGACGGCCTTTGTCCCGCCGCAGCTGCAGCAGACTGAGGTGTTAACCATCTATATCGAAGGCGATGGTCTGGCGTGGATCAACGCCTCTACGCCGTCCCGCAATCCGACGCCCTTGAATCCACTGGCCTTGAAGCTGGCACTGCGTGACCCCTCTGGCACCGCGGTCTATCTTGCCCGGCCCTGTCAGTTTGTCTCTGGGGAAGACAAGCGGGGATGCCAGCGCAAATACTGGACCGGGCAGCGTTTTGCGCCCGAGGTAATCGCCGCCAGCCTCAGCGCAATAGAGCAGCTCAAACAGCGGTTCGATGCACAGCGACTGGTGCTGGTGGGTTACTCCGGTGGTGGTGCTGTGGCGAGCCTGGTGGCGGCGCAGCGCCAGGATGTGGAGCGTTTGATCACGGTTGCCGGAAACCTCGATCATCGCACCTGGGTTCGTGAACAGCGCTTGTCCCCATTGGAGGGCTCGCTCAATGCGGCGGATGCCTGGATGCAGCTGCAATCGGTGTCGCAGACGCATTTTGTGGGTGGCCGCGACAGGATCATCGGTGTATCCGTTGCGCAGGCCTATGCTGAGCGCTTTGTACCCGGTACGCCTTTGTCCATCAAGGTCATGCCGACATTCGACCACCATTGCTGCTGGGCAGAACAGTGGCCGACGTTGCTACAGGGCATAGCGCCCTGAGCGCTGTTTATCGGTTGCGGTTAGGTGCTGCAGGTGTGCGCGAGACAACGACGTATAGCATTCAAACCCGCGGTTAGTGCGATTGCGGTTTACGCGCCCTGATCAGCTGGGTGCAGGTCATATCGACGGGATCGTTCCCGGCGTCAGAAACAAAAAAGCCCCGCGCTGGCCAGCCAGCGCGGGGCTTTTTGATTGCAGGCGAGGCTTAGAACTCCATGCGCAGCTTCAGGGAAGCGGTCTGGTTCAGGAAGCTCTCGCGGTGCTCGGCATCGTAGCGCAGCGAGATTTCCATGCCGTTTTCGGTGTTGGTGACAAGGCCCAGGCCCGCACGCTGCAGCCAGGGGCTGGGGTCCAGACCGTCGGTGGTGAAGCCCGTGCCAGGCTCGCCGGCAAAACTTGCGGTGATGCTGGACTGGCTGTTCAGGGCATCATAGCCGAGGCCGAGGTTGGCGCTGACCACCATGTCTGGCTTGAACTCATGGCTGAGCGTGCCATCCACGCTGAGAATCAGCTGATCGGTAGTGCGTGAGTCAACCTGGAGGTTGGCGCTGGAGCCGGTCTCGGTATAGCTGTCATCCCTGATCCAGGTGTAATCGGTGCGCACGGACGGGGTGAAGTCCGTGCTTTCGTTCAGCGTGTAGGTTCGCGCCAGACCAACGCCTGCGGTGGCCACCAGGCTGTCGTAATCAGATCGGGCGGTTTCGCCCAGGAACAGGATATCGCGCTTGCCCTCGGTGTTGTTCTGGCCGATACCGGCCTGGAAATTCAGCTCTGTGTTCGCATCCAGACTGTGGCTGCCATACCCGAGCAGTTGAAACACATCCACCTCGGCGCTGTTGGGCGCGGTGCTGGAGTTGCCGTCAATGTCGGCGTTGGCATAGGCGAAGGCGACACCGATACGGGTGTTGTCAGACACGGTGCCGTCGGCACCCAGGGCCAGGCCTGCGGTGTCAGCTTCAAAGCCTGAGGTGCCGTTGCGATCATTCTGGTCAGCATGCGAGCCGAAAGTCTTCAGCCAGACCCTTTGGTTGCCATAGAGCTCATCACCCGAGGACATGCCCCGGCGGGACTCGATACGGGACTGGATCACCCGATTAATGCCCGCAAGCGCTGCGTTCGCGGCGATGGCGCTGTTACCGACCAGCAACGGCGTGGTCTGGGAGGCGGCGTCAGAGACGTCCTGCTCGGTGCCGAGTTTGCCCAGCGCATCGATAACGGTCTGCATGTTCGGGTTGGTGGCGCCGCGGTCGATAACCCCATCCAGCGCGCCGGCAGCGCCCAGGGCGCCTGGGTTGTTGTTGGCATTGACCGCATCCACGGCGGTCATGGCCTTGACGATTTTGAAGTCGATATAGCCGTCTTCACCCTCAGTGGACAGGCTCTGGAAGTTGAACAGCGCGCTGTTGTCATTGACCTGGGCGAAGTTGCCACTCAAGTAGCCATCGTAGTTCGTGTAGACCACACCGTAGAGGGTTTGCCCCACGGCAAGGGTATTGATTTCCTGCACATCGACAAAGGCATCACCGGCGATGGTCGCGTTACCGCCGACACGGAGCTGGCTGTACTGATCCTCGCCGGCGGCCATGATACGCAGCGTGCCGGTGTCGCTCTGGGTGAAATCGCCGGCCACGTAGCTTTGAACAGCACTATCGGAGAGGTCAATTAATCCGGCGTTACTGACGTTGGCGCCATACCCGTAAACCTGGAGTGTGCCGCGCAGCACACCACCTAGCATGTTGTTGATGGTCCCGCTGCCTTCAGAGTCTGTATTTAAGATCGAGTAAGCTTCGCTCCCTGCGCCAGCCGTTCCCGCGATTGTGCCGTAGTTATTTATCTCGCCTCCCCACATACTTTCGTTATAGAAGCCCGCGACCAGCCCTTCGCCACCATCAGTATTGGCCGCACTGATGGTGCCACGGTTGTTCACGACACCAGAAAAAGTCTGGGCGTATATCCCGAACGCAGCCCCCATATACCCATTCGAGTTCGCATGGGCGCTGATAACGCCATCGTTTTCAAGCATGCCGGAGAAATTTTCTGCACCTACCCCTTTGGCTGCGGCGTACATACCTGTTGCTGTGGCCGTTATCTCGCCCGTGGCCTGGTTGTCAATCAGGGCGTCGGAGGCAACCGATTGTGTGATATAGATACCGGTGGCCTCAGCATAGCCATCCGTAGCGGTGCTGCTGGCGCTGATGGTACCGCTGTTGTGGATGGTACCCTGCATGAACGGGGCACCACCTTCGATAATGCCAAAGGCGTAGCTATGGCCTGACTCCGATTCCGAGGAGCCGCTGATAACACCGTTGTTGGTCAGGGTACCCAGCAGTTCGCGATCGATTGCAACGCCGGCCACTCTCGACGACGAATAGAAGTGTTCGCCCAGGCCGCTGGACAGAATATTGCCGTTGTTGGTCAGGCTGCCGACCAGGTATTCTCCCTCGGAGTAGCCCCCGAGGTCGCTGTAGTACAGCACTGCCGGGGCGTCGGTAGTGCTGATGGTGACACCAGGCTCGACGGTAATGTCGTCCAGAGCGAAGGGGGTGCACTGGCCCTGGTCGGCGCTAACGGTCGGGCCGCAGCTGGCAACAGCCTGTGCCTGGCTGACAAACAGGCCATTGGCGCAGATGGCGGCAATGGCGCTGTACAGGGCGTTCGTTTTCCACTGAGAGCGGGGTGAGCGGCGGTGTGGCATAGCATCAACATCCTTGAATGATTTTTGTAGCACGCTTATACAACAGACAATAATATAAGTGCGCCATTCTTATGGCTAGCGATTATTGTGGCCGTGGTGAAAAACCTTCCAGCCCGAGGAAACTGATTTAAAACCGTGACAGTTTGCATCTTTAGAATCGGTGTGGTGGCGCAGGTAGGCGTCAGTATTGGCCTGCGGCTATTGCAAGCCCCTGAAAATAAAGGGATTTCACAAAATCCTGCCTGTTCGCAGGTCATGTCACGGATTTTTAACCCGGGAGCGCGGGCGTACTGAGTTTCTTTCAAGGAAAAAAGGTGGCATTCGAATCCAGCCTGGGTTTTCAAAGGAAGGGCCAAGGGTGAAGCATCCCTGTTTACCTGCCAGTTCACCGGGTTGATATTATAAAAGTTGGAATTGTGGCGCGGGCAGGTAGAATTCAGGCAGCCAAAACCCATCTACAGGTCATCGCTTTGAACTACGTTATTGTCGAAAACGCCCTGCCGGCGGAACTGCTGTCCGGTATCGCCGCAGCTGTACAGGCCGGTCCTTTCGAGAGCGGCAAACAAACGGCCCAGGGGATGGCCAAGGCGGCCAAGAGCAATCTGCAGCTATCCGGTGCCGCCCATGCCCAACTGCTCGACAAGGTTGCCCAGGCTGTTCACGCGCATCCCGTTGTGCAGGCCTTCGCCATCCCCCGCTTTACCGGCCGGCCCATTATCAACCGATATGAGGCGGGCATGGAGTACGGCATGCATTCTGACGGTGCCTATATTCACGATGTGCGCACTGATGTGTCTTTCACTTTGTTTCTCGATGACCCCGGTACCTACCAGGGCGGCGAGCTGATGGTCGCGACGACGGCGCAGAAATTCACTTTCAAGCTGCCGGCGGGGAGCATGGTGCTTTACCCTGCC
>JBFGZM010000249.1:0-5797 GCA_041586815.1 Marinobacterium sp.
CGCCCTCCCCCCCTTCGAACCGGTTGATCGTGTCGTCTGGCTCGACCAGGGTCCGGCCTGGAACAGCGACAGCCGCGACTGGTACCACCATGCCAGCCAGGGCACCTCCACTGTGCCCATTCCGTTCGAATGGTTCATGGCCCTGGAACAACCGGGCTTCAATCCCTTTGGTGAAGGCAAGCTGGTATCCGAACCGGCCTATCTCGGTCGAATCGGTTTTATCCAGAGCGATATCAGTCGCTTCAACCAGAGCGGCCTGCCGGTGGGCTTTGCCGTCGACTACGGTGTTACCAGCCCGGTGGATGGCCGACGTTACAACGCCATCGGCTTTACCTGCGCAGCCTGCCATACCGGCCAGATGACCTACCAGGGCACCTCCATTCGCTACGATGGTGGCCCGGCCATGACCGACATCACCCGCCTGACCAATGTCCTGTTTCTGGCCATGTTCGAGAACAATTACAGCACTCTGCGATTCAACCGTTTTGCCGCCCGGGTGCTGGGCGACCGCAACACCGAGGCCAACCGCAAACAGCTGAAAAAGGACTTCTCCAAAACCCTGATGGAGCTGATCGACATGCAGCTGGCCACCATCGAAGCCCAGGAGCAGCAGGTCATCGTGCGGGATATCGAAGCCGGCACCGAAAGCCATACCCTCAAGGACATCGCCAGGACAGTAAAAGCCAACCTGCAAAACGTCGAAGGCTTTACCCGCCTTGATGCTCTCAACCGCATTGGCAACCAGGTGTTCGCCCTGGACGCCAACCGGCCGCAGAACTTCGTGCCGGTGAACGCCCCGGTCAACTACCCCCATATCTGGACCTCATCCTGGTTCGAGTGGGTGCAGTACGATGGCTCCATCATGCAGCCCATGGTGCGCAATGCCGGCGAAGCCCTGGGCGTTGCCGCGCTGGTCAACCTCGAACCCGGCCCGACACGGTTTGAATCCAGCGTGCGGGTCAAAACTCTGCACCGCATCGAACAGCAGCTGGCGGGCAGCGCCCCACCGTTTGAGCACAAGGCCTTCAGCGGCCTGCGTGCCCCAAAATGGCCCGAGGACATCCTCCCGGCCATCGACAGGGATCTCGCCAAGCATGGCGCCGCGCTTTATCAGCAGCTTTGCCAGGGTTGCCACCTGCCGCCGGTACAGTCCGATGCCTTCTGGAGTGAAGAATACTGGGCCACGCAAAACAGCGCTGGCGAGCGCCTGCTGCGCCTGAAGATCATTCCGCTGGATCGGATAGGCACCGACCCCATGCAATCCCGCGTACTGGCCGAACGTACCGTGGATACCCGGGGCCTGGGAATCGATACCCAGGTATACCAGGGCCAAAACTGCACGCCACTGCGCGTCACCGAAGCACCGGACGCCTCCTTCGCCTTTTCCCTCGGTGCTCTGGTACAGGAAACCACCGACTACTGGTACCGCCAGCACGGCATCAGGGCCGCCGAACAGCAGCAACTCAACGGCAACAGACCCAACTGCCTGCAGGCCGGCGCCGGTTACAAGGCGCGTCCGCTGAACGGCATCTGGGCCACCGCCCCCTTCCTGCACAACGGCTCGGTGCCCAGCCTCTATGCGCTGCTGTCCCCTGTTGCCGAGCGCCCGGTCACCTTCTCGCTGGGCCAGCGTGAGTTCGATCCCGTCAAGGTAGGCTATCGGAGCGCACCCGACAGCAGCGTTTCCCTGGTCGATACGCGCCAGCCGGGCAACTTCAACAGCGGACATGAATTCAGTGACGGCCAAGCCCCCGGCAGAATTGGCCCCTCCCTGAGCGAAGCCCAGCGCTATGCCCTGATCGAATACCTGAAAACCCTCTAGGCCGACACAGGACAACCTGTAAAAAGGCGCCCGCAATCGCGGCCGCCTTTTTTGTATCACCACAGTACCAGAGCCCGGGGCCGCGGCTACCAGGGCACCTCGCTGCCATCCCAGCTAAGAAAACGCCCGCTCGGGCCATTGCGGGCGTCATCCAGCACCGACAGCAACTGGCGTACCGAACGCTCGACGGTAAAAAGTTTTTCGGGAGCAACCCGCTTGCTGAACGGTTCGGACAGGTCGGTGGAAGTGGTGCCAGGGTGCAGGCACAACAACTGCAAATGGGGAAAACGGCGCGTCATCTCGATGGCCGCGGTTTTCATCAGCATGTTCAGCGCCGCCTTGGATGCCCGGTAGCTGTACCAGCCACCGAGCTGATTCTCGCTGATACTGCCGACCCGCGCCGATATCACTGCAAACTGGCTGGCGGTGTGCTGTACCAGCAACGGATGCATGTGCTTCAACAGCAACAGGGGCCCCAGTGCGTTCACCGCCATGGAGCGCTGCAGCCAGTCAGCGGACAGCTGGGCCAGACTTTTCTCCGGCAGGCGCTCGCCTTCGTGCAACAGGCCGGCACAGCAGACCGCCAGCTGCAGCGGTTCAGCCAGATGCTGTTGCAGTATGCCCGTGGCGCCAACAATACTCGCCTCGTCAGCCAGGTCCAGCTGCAACAGGTGCAGCTGCCCCGGGAAAGCTGCGGTCAGCGCATTCAGGGTACCGGCACCGGCGAAGTCCCGGTAGCTGGCATAGACATTCCAGTCGCGCTGCAGCAGTGCCCGTACGAATCCCTGCCCGATCCCCCGGGTCGCCCCGACCACCAACGCTGTTGCCATGATGATTCCCCCTCACAAGACTTAAACAGCGGCGCGAGCGATACGCTGCGACACCTTGTCAGTCTATACGCTGGGTGGCTGCCTCGCCGGTTACGAAGCCCAAGGGGGATTAAAGAACGGCCGTGCTTACCTGCAGCAGACCCGCCAGTTCCACCTCCAGCTGGTCACCGGACTCGATCGGCCCGACGCCAGCCGGCGTTCCGGTCAGCACCACATCACCCGGCTCCAGCGTAAAGTACTGCGAGATATAGCTCAGCAGCGGCAATACCGGGTTGAGCATAAATCGGCTGTTGCCGTCCTGGCGGGTTTCACCATTCACCCGCAAGCATATCTGCACATCCTGCAGGTTGCCCACCTGATCCGGCGTGACAAAAACCGACAGCGGACAGGCACCGTCAAACCCCTTGGCCTTCTCCCAGGGATGTCCCTGGCGCTTGAGTTCATCCTGCAGATCCCGCAGCGTCAGATCCAGCGCCAGACCGATACCGGCAATCGCCTTTGCGGCGTCAGTCTCGCTGGCCTTGCACAGCTGGCTGCCAATCAGGATCGACATCTCGGTTTCAAAGTGCACCCGCCCCTGGTCCGCCGGAATGGCAAAGGGCTGTGCCATCGGCAGCACTGAACTTGCAGGCTTGATAAACAGCATCGGTACCGTGGGGACGGGGTTGTTCAGCTCGGCGGCGTGATCGGCATAGTTGCGCCCGACACAGACGATCTTGCCCAGTGGCAGATCCGCTGCCGTGCCATCAATAAATTGGTGCTGGTATTTCATGGCCACTCCCTCACTGACTCAGACTGCACGGACTGCAGATTTCAGAGCGCAAAGCATAACGTCAGCCTGCCGCGCTATCCAGCCCTGCCCGACCCGAAACGGCCTCAGGCCAGTACCGGCTGGCGCCGCTCGGCCCGCAACAGCAGAAAACTTATCCACAGGGTCAGACAGAACATCACCAGGGACCCCGCGACCACCCCCGCCCAGCCATGACTCTGCCAGAAAGGCGCCAGGTAAAAGCCGCCACAGCTGGCTCCCAGATAATAGAACAGCAGATACAGCGACGATGCACTGGCCCGAGCCTGACCCGCATGGCGGCTGACCCAGCTGCTTGCCGTGGAATGGGCAAAGAAGAAGCCAAAACTGTTGATCAGGAATCCCGTAACGATGGCCGGGAGCGCGGGTATCAGCGTGACCAGGGACCCCAGCATCAGCAGCACAATGCCGATCATCAGACACACGGGCTGTGACAGGCGCTGCGCAGCTCGACCGGACAGCGCCGAACCGACGGTGCCACTGAGGTAGGTCAGAAACAGCATGCCCAGAAATGTCGCCGACAGGCTATAGGGCTCCTGCGCCAGCATGAAGGTGGCATAGCTGTACTGGTTGATGAAGATAAAGAAGTTCAGCCCGCCCACCAGATACGCGCCCAGCAGCAACGGGTTGCGCAGATGCCCCAGCAGGTCTTGCAGCATCAGCCGCGGTCGCAGCGCCCGAGGGCTGAAACCACCGGATGCCGGCAGCAGCCAGACCACCAGCGCCAGCAGCACCAGGCTGATCCAGGCCATCACCAGAAAGGCCTGGGGCCAGCCATGGGCGTCGCCGATAAAACCGCCCACCAGGCGTCCCCCTACGCCCCCCAGGGTATTGCCGCTGATATAGAATCCCACCGCCAGCATCAGCGCCTTGCGATCGAACTCATCGCCCATATAGGCAATGGCAATGGCAGGCAGTCCTCCCAGAAAAACACCCTGCAGTGCCCGCAGCCCCAGCAGCATGGCGTAACTGTCCGCCTGCGAGAGCGCCAGGGTTGTAAGCGCCGCGCCCCCCATACTGAAAAGCATCAGGCCGCGCCGCCCCAGCGCATCAGACACCGGGCCATAAAACAGCAGTGACAGCCCCAGGGTCAGGGTTGTCACGGTAAAGCTCCAGCCCGCCTGCAGTGGCGAGATTCCAAAGGACTCGGCAATCATGGGCAACAGAGGCTGAGTGACATACACATTGGCAAAAATCATCAGCGATCCCAGGCAGAGTGCCAGGGTTGCTCGCCAGAATGCCTTGCTGCCTGCTTCAATCATGCTCATGCCCGCCTGTCAGTAACAGGCTGCAGCATAGCGCTGCCATTAGCATCATAAAAATATATAGTTGTTATCGTACTGATAACGAGTGCTTATCCCATGGACATCAAACCGCTGCGCTATTTCGTGGAGGTGGCCCAGCACGCCAGCTTTACCCGGGCCGCCGAAGTGCTGCATGTGGCCCAGCCGGCCGTGAGCATGGCCATTCGCAAGCTCGAAGCCGAGCTGGAACTGACGCTGTTTCACCGCAACGACCGCAAGGTCAGCCTGACCGACGAAGGCCAGCGCCTGCTGCAACACGCCAGGCGCATTCTGCAGACGCTGGACGACGCCCAGCTCGAAATGCAGGAACTGCGCGGCCTGACCCGGGGTGAGGTGCGGGTTGGCATTCCCGGCATGCTGGGCTCCTACTACTTCCCGCCGATTCTGATGGCCTTTCGACACCGCTACCCCAACCTCAGACTGTCGGTGGTGGAGGCGGGTACGGGCGCACTGCAGGACATGCTGCAGGAGGGGCTGCTCGACCTGGCGATCATCGTCGCCGATCCGGTGCCGGATACGCTTGAGGCCAGTGTTTTCCTGCGCCAGCAGATGATGGTCATTCTGCCGCAGGATCACGCCCTGGCGCAGCAACCCCGGATCAGCTACGACGCCTTTTTCAGCGAGGAACTGGTGCTGTTTCAGCCGGGATACTTCCATCGCAAGGCGGTGGACCAGATCGCCGCGCGCTGCCAGTGCATACCCAATATCGGCTTTGAAACCAACCTGCTGCCGCTGATCAAGTCGATCGTCAAACAGGGCTTTGGTATCTCCACCCTGCTGGCCATGGTGCTGCGTGACGACCCGGAGCTGGTGGCAGTGCCGTTCGAAGAACCGGTCTGGCTCGACCTGTCTATCGCCTGGCGACGTCAGGGCTACCTTTCCCGGGCCAACCGGGCCTTTGTCGACTTCGTCCTGGCCCACTCGGCAGCGGAACAGGCAAAGCTGCGGGGCTGAGCCTGCAGCTACATATAGCCAAGCCCCGTCGCGGGCACTATGATGCTGCCTTTCCTGTTTTCCTGTTGATTGACCACTC
>JBFGZM010000250.1:0-5766 GCA_041586815.1 Marinobacterium sp.
GTATCGCAGTAAAGGCGCTGGTCATCGTTGTACGTGTCGATATGGAAGATGACATCGCCGATGTCGTCGAAGCGGGTTTTAAGAATGCGCACCGCGGTATCGCCGATATAGTGGCCCTCGGAGGCGCTGAGATGGCTTTCCACCTGGATGTGCATTTCCAGCAGGCTCTGGCCACCCATCAGGCGGGTTTTCAGACTGTGCACGCTGATAACGCCGTCCACATCCTGCACGGCCTGTTCCAGTTCGCGCACCTGGTTTTCAGGCAGGGCAGTATCGACCAGTTCCTTGATGCTTTTCCAGGTCAGATCCCAGCCGATCTTGGCGATCAGCAGCGCGACCAGCACGGCGGTGAGGGCGTCGAGCCAGGTCCAGCCGAGCATGGCGCCGCCAATGCCGATCAGTACGACAATGGATGAAAATGCGTCGGTGCGGCTGTGCCAGGCGTTGGCAATGATGAGGTCCGACTTGAGGCGTTTGCCGGCGGCCAGAGTGTAGCGGTAAATCCATTCCTTGCTGACGATCGACAGCCCGGCTACCACCAGTGCGGGCCATTCGGGCACCTGCAGTGTTTCGCCACTGAACATCAGGCCAACGCTGTTGTAGGCCATGGCGCCGGCGACGGCGATCAGCAGGGCGCCGAGCATAACGGTGCCGGCAGTCTCAAAGCGGGCATGTCCCCAGGGATGGTCTTCGTCCGGTTCCTGGTGCGACAGGCGCAGCACCAGAACAACCATGAAGTCCGTCGCCAGGTCTGACAGCGAGTGTATTCCATCCGCGATGAGAGCATGGGAATGGGAAAACAGGCCGACCAGAATCTTGGCAACACCGAGGACGGCATCGAGCAGGCTGCCAACCAGGGTTACCTTTTGCGCTTCTTGCTGACGTTGCTGGGCTGTGTACATGGCAAGTCCATTGAATAAAAGTGCACTAAATAGTAGCGGTTTCGACGGGGTGCGGGCCAGTCGCCTGCTCTGGGCCCCGTGCCTGGCGGCTGCAACCCGCCTGTTTCAGAAAATTTACATAGAAAATTCGATATCAAACAGGCGTATTATCAGGGGTTTTATCAAAAGAAAAATGTAAGTTGTTGTTATTGCTCCACAAATAACAGCTGATCAAAAAGTGATCAATCTGTTCGAGGCAACGGTATTCCGGGGGGAGTGGCGGATATTCCGCCGCTCACCCACATCCTTATCCACAGAGGTTGTGGGCATAACGTTGCAGCCCTGTAACATGGCGCCTGTGGATGCTTTGGCTCGCGCTGCGGATACTCCAGACCGGGGCGTTGCTGAGGCTCAGTCTATACCCAGTATCTTGTGGGTTTGCAGGCTGAGCTTCCACTGCGGATGGTCCAGACAGTACTGTACGCAGCGCCGGCGATTGGCATCGGCGTCAGGCCCGTCCAGGGGTTGCAGGTAGAAATTCTCAAAGGCCAGCCCGGCGAAGCGCTCGGGGGGGGCCAGAAGCTGCGGATAGACCAGTTTTAGTTCCTGCCCCTGCCTGACTACAAGTTCGGTATTGGCCTTGGGACTCAGACAGACCCAGTCGATGCCTTGCGGCAGCGGTCTGGTGCCGTTGGTTTCGATTGCGATCTCGAAACCTGCGGCCTTGAATGCCCGAACGAGGGGGGCATCGAGCTGCAGCGCCGGTTCTCCGCCGGTACACACGAGATAGGGCGTCCCCTGGGCCGGGTCGGGCCAGAGTGCATGGGCCGCCTGTGCCAGTGCCTCTGCCGTAGCGAACTTGCCGCCGTTCTGGCCATCCGTGCCCACGAAGTCGGTATCGCAGAAATCGCAGATCGCGCTGCTGCGGTCCTGTTCCCTGCCGGACCAGAGGTTGCAGCCGGCAAAGCGACAGAAAACGGCTGGTCGGCCGGCCTGGGCGCCTTCGCCCTGCAGGGTATAGAACATCTCTTTAACGCTGTACATGGGTTCTCCGGGCCTTGCAGGGCCATTGCAGCGGGTGGTGGACCGACCCTGCGTGGTGTTTCCACGGGGCAGGGTGGGCATGCCGCCCCGGTGGTGCGGCGTCTCAGGCTGTGGGAGCGGGCTCCAGGGATGCGCCCTGAACCTCACCTCCAAAGGCGTTGAGAATGTCCGGAATCAGACGCGTCAGTTCCAGACCCAGCTGGGCGACATCGGCATCGAAGCGGGCCAGCTCGTCGTCGGCCACATCCTGCTGGCGTTCCTTGAACTGATCGGTTTGCTTTAGACGGTGCACGCTCAGGTCCTCGTGCAGCATGAAACGCAGGTTCTCGTCCCATTCCAGCGCGAGTTTGGCGACGCGCTTGCCGGCTTCAAGATGCGCCACAATTTCACTGCTGGTCAAATCCTGGCCCTTGATGCGGATCACGCCGCCTTCCACCAGATTGTCTTTCAGTTCACTTTCATCGAGCAACTGCAGGGAGGTGGGTAACGGCTCCTGCTGTTCCAGCCAGTGGCTCATGACCGCCGCCGGCGACTGTTTGACGTCGGTCAGAATGACCGGCAGTGAGCCCAGGCTGTTGCGCAGCTGGCTGAGCAGGTCTTCGGCACTCTTGTGGCTCGAGGCATCAACCAGTATGAGTCCGGCCTGGGGCGCAATCAGGGCATAGGTCTGATTGCGCTTGCTGAAGGCGCGGGGCAGCAGGTCGAGAATGATTTCGTCCTTGAGCTGGGTGCGCTCGCGGCGATAGACCTTGCGTGCCTCCTCCTTTTCGATCTTCTGGACCCGTTCTTCCAGCGACTGGCGAATGACGCCGGAGGGCAGAATCTTTTCTTCCTTTTGGGTGCAGATCAGGTAATAGCCGGCGCAGCTGTATACCAGCTGGTCGGGCAGGCTCTTGCAGGGCGCAATCCAGCCGGAGCGGCTCAGTTCCTGACTGCCACAGGGCTGAAACGGTGTTTCGGCCAGCGCGGTTTCCAGTGCCTCGGCGTCTTTGTCGAAGGCGGCGTTAAAGCGATAAAAGATCAGATTTTTAAACCACATGGGATATCGTGCCTGCTGAGTAGGGGCGCTATTCTAGCGGCTCATGGCGTAATTGCCATGGCGAATGGAATAACCGCGGCAGGAGTGCGAATCGTCCCTGCCGCGGCGGGCAGGTCAGAGGCCTTCGTAGGCCAGCAGGGTGTGTACCGGAATTCCCGCGTCCTGAATGCGGGTGGAGCCTTCGAGGTCGGGCAGATCGATCAGGGCGGCGGCTTCGTAGACGCTGGCACCCAGTTCCTTGACCAGGGTGCTGGCCGCCAGAATGGTGCCGCCGGTGGCGATAAGGTCGTCAAATATCAACACGCGATCGCCGGGGCCTACAGCGTCGATTTGCATTTCAACGGTGGCGCTACCGTATTCCAGTGCGTAATCCGCCTGTACGGTCTTGCCCGGCAGCTTGCCTTTTTTTCGCACCAGCACCAGCGGGAGATTGAGGTGGTAGGCCATGATCGAACTGATCAGAAAACCGCGGGCATCAATACTGGCGATATGGGTGATGTCGGTACCGATATAGCGCTGTATAAAATCATCCGTGACCATTCGCAGGGCTTTGGGGTCCTTGAAAATGGGCGTGATATCGCGAAACATGACGCCTTCTTCGGGCCAGTCGGCAATGGTGCGGATGACCGATTTTACGTAGCACTCATCGTAGGGCATGCAATTAACTCCTTGGGCGCAGCGCGGGCTGCGGCGGTGATGCGGTAAATATTGTTGCGACAGGCTCCCCTTGCGAGCGGTCCTGTCAAATTATCTTCAGGGTGCCTGGCGCAGACTTGGACACTCGCCGGACTGCAGATAGAGCTGTGACAGGTCAAGGATATCGATCTCCTTGCCTTCAACCTGTATCAGGCCGCTTTTCTGAAAGCGGGTAAACAGCCGGCTGACTGTCTCGATCGCCAGACCCAGATAGTTGGCAATTTCGTTGCGTGACATCGACAGGCGAAAACGCGTTCGGGAGTAGCCCCGGATGTGAAAGCGCTCTGACAGCCGGATCAGAAAGGTGGCCAGGCGCTGTTCTGCGGTTTTCTTGGACAGCAGCAACAGCATCTGCTGGTCGTCGCGGATCTCTCGGCTCATGGTACGCATGATCTGGCGCCGCAGTTCGGGCAGTTCGCCGGCCAGGTCATCGAGCCGGGCGAACGGAATATCGCACACCGTCGTGGTTTCCAGTACCCGGGCGGCATTGGGGTACCGGCCCGAGTCCATGCCGCTGAGACCGATCAGCTCGCCCGGAAAATAGAATCCGGTGATCTGCTCGTCACCTTCAGCGGTGACGCTGTAGGTTTTCACGCTGCCGGCGCGTATGGCGAATATGGAGCCAAATGCCTGTCCCTGATCGAACAGCAGATCACCCTTTTTCAGCGGCTGGCTTTTGCTGATGATGGTGTCAAGCCGGTCGATATCCGTGAGATCCAGCGACACGGGCAGGCACAGTGTACTCAGGCTGCAGGTATTGCAGTGCGCCTGCTGGGCCTTGCGTGATCTGCCCGAAGAGCTTGAATCATCCATAGGTACTTCCTGTTTCCTGGACTGCGGTTGCCTGGATTAAAAGGGGCGAATTGACTGTGCAGCGCTCAGGGTGACAACGGATCAACGCTACAGGGGCCTAATTATCCACCATTTGCCGCGTCGGTTGAAGTCATGCGGGGAAGGGATGGGTCAGAGTGTCAGTATCGGTGCCAGGGTAAAGAGTCCGAAAAGGATAATCAGGCAACCGGCCAGTTGTTGAGTGAGGCGCCGGGCCAGTAGCTGGCGCAGCTGAGCCGCCATGAGTCCTGTGGCCAGCATGGCCGGCATGGTGCCCAGGCCAAAGCAGGTCATCAGCAGAGCGCTGGTCTGCCAGTTGCCAGCGGCGGATGCCCAGATGAGGGAACTGTATACCAGGCCGCAGGGCAGCCAGCCCCACAGCAGCCCCAGTGCGATGGACTGAGGCAGTGTGCGGGCCGGCAGAAAACGACTGGCCAAAGGGCGCAGATGGCGCCACAGACCGCTCCCGGCCCGCTCCAGCAGCAGCAGGCCTTTCCACCACTGCGCAATGTAGAGGCCCATGGCCACAAGCATCAGCCCCGCCAGTGTGCGCAGAATCAGAGTGGCGGTGCCGTCGGCGACAAGAACGCCCAGTCCCCCCAGTAAGGCCCCGGCCAGGGTATAGCTGAGCACTCGACCGCCATTGTATCCCAGCAGAAGTATGATGGCGGGAGTGCGGCTGTCAGGACGGGTCATGCCGATGGTTGCGGCGATACCGCCGCACATGCCGATACAGTGCGCACCGCCGAGCAATCCCAGAATCAGTGCCGTGCCGATGGATGCAGCTTCAGTCATCTTTAGGCGGAGCCTGCGCCGGGCCTGGAGGCGAGGCCGGACGGGAGGCGTCCTGCCGGGCATCGTCGGGGATCAGACGGTTGTCATCGTCAAACAGGATGCTGTGGGCCGGTGACTCCATGTCATCGTACTGACCGCTGTTGACGCTCCAGAAAAAAGCCCAGAGCGCGCAGCCCACAAAAATGATGGCGATGGGAATCAGCAGATACAGAATATCCATGGATCAGCCTTTGATGTCTGTTGCAGAGCTTGCCAAGTATTTCAGTCTATTCACCTTTCACCTTTCACCTTTCACCTTTCACCTTGCTCCGGGACAGCCGCAGGGCATTGCCGACCACAACCAGCGCGCTGGCGGACATGCCAATGGCAGCGCAATCACAGAGGGGGGGCGCTATGCGCCGTTTGTGTACTCATGTGCGCTCCCTACTTTTCTGGTTTCGGACCTTGGGTACGTCGGGACAGCCGCAGGGCATTGCCGAC
>JBFGZM010000251.1:0-5709 GCA_041586815.1 Marinobacterium sp.
CTTAACAGCAGCGAAAATTCGGCACCATTGCCGGCCTGTACCGCCGGCGTCAGGCCAGAAGTATAGGTTTCGATGCGATTTTGAATCAGGTCAGTCTGCATGTGATATCAGGCGGCCGGGACAGAAGAAGGTTATCGGCCGCACTCTCGCAAGCTTTAGCGCCATTGCCAGACACCGTCATCGCGCAGACAATGCCTCTACCAAAAAAGTCCAACTCAGTGAACTGTGAGACTTTTGGTTCCGAAAAAAATAATACTTTCGGGAATATGCCGGACTCTGATGACGCCCTAGGGGAAAAATAATTCTGGATGCAAGGAAGCAGTCTGCAATCGCCATGGATCACGCCCGCCAAAAACAGCAGTTTCAGTCCCTGACCCGGCCCTGGCGAGATCGGCTGTTCAGCGTCGCTCGCCGCCAGACCCGCAGCCTCGAGATTGCAGAAGACTGGACCCAGGAAACGCTGCTGCGTGCCTGGCGCGATTTCGACCAGCTCACCGAGACGGTTGCCGTTTATGCCTGGCTGCTGCGCATTCTCAATCGAGTGGTGGCCGATGACCATCGCCGCAATGCGCGCAGGCAACGCCTCGCCCCCATGCTGATGATCAGCGATGACAACCTGCTGCAGGATCACCCCTGTGCAGCACCCGGCCCCTTCGAGCAGATCATGCAAAACCAAAGTGATGAACAGGTCATTGCCGCTATTCAGGCATTGCCGGACACCTTTCGCCAGGTGGTCATGCTCAGGGACATTGAAGGCCTGAGCTATCAGGAGCTGGGGCTGGTGCTGAACCTGCCCAGCGGCACCGTGATGAGCCGGTTGTCCAGGGGGCGCCGCCTGTTAGCCGGACTGTTGATCAAGGCTGGCGCCACACGGGCACGGGACAAATCAGCGATCCGACCTCTTAAAATCCGGGAGTCCGCCAATGACACCGCATGACACCAACGGCAATACCACGCCTGAAAGGCTGTCCGAACTGCATCTGCAGCTGCAGGATTGGCTGCCGGGTTACGTTGATGGCGAACTCGAGCCCCGGCAGGCTGACATCCTCGAAGCGCACCTGGCCGGTTGTGACACCTGTCGTGCAGAGCTTGCGCGCCAGCGCTCCCTCAGTATGCGGCTGCAACAGGTAGCAGCCTTGCGCATGTCAGCGCAACTGCACCGGCGACTGGACACCATGATCGAAGATACCCCGCCACCACTGGCACAGCCGGCACGCAAGCCGCGCTGGCCAGTGACCCTGTCCCGGTTCATGCCCCAGGCTCGGCATTTTTCAGTCGGCGGGATTATTGGCACTACGGGCTGGGCACTGGCACTGTGCCTGATTGTTTTCATGTTGCTGCCCGGCACGGGCACGCCAAAACCTATTCCCATGATGGGGGACGTCATGCAGGAATATCAGAGCCTGCCCAGCGAGCGCCTGACACCGCAAAACGTTCGCCCCGAGTCCGACCTTCCCGCCCGGCTGGCCGGCTGCAAACTGGTTGCCAGCTGGAAAACCCGCGTTGGCGGCGAGCCCGCCGAAGCCTTTGCGCTGCAGCGGGGCGAGCACCTGATTATCGAGTACCGGATCACTGAAAACGTGTTCTATCGCAATCCGGATGTACGCCAGGCGATTGCCGATTTCGGCGACTACCGCATTCGTGAAAATGCGCTGGAAGTTCTGGCACTGCCGCTCAAGGGAGCCGGACTGCTTGTCGTCGGGCCGGCCGATGCGGTACCGCATCGGCGAGAATTTATTCTCTAGCCCGGGGCTTTTGGAACATCACCGATGTCCGTTTTGACACTGAGACCAACAACCAAGGAAAAAGCCATGTCGACCTCCAAGAAAAATACCGACAACACAACACAAACCCGCCTTAGCCGTCGCAACCTCCTGGTCGGAAGCACCACAGCCCTGGCATCGGTTGGCCTGATGGGACTGGCGCCACTGTCCCGTGCCGACACCACAGAAGCGCCCAAGTCAGCCCTGCCCGACTATGCCAACTGGAAAGACGAGAACGCCGTCATCGTGCACAGCGCGAACACCCTGGAAACCCGGCGCGGCGCCATCGGCAGCGGCGTGGTCACACCCAGCAAGCACCTGTACGTGCGCAACAACCTGCCGGCTCCGGGCCCGGAAATCGTCGCTGACCGGGACGCCTGGGAAGTTCGCATTGAAGGCGTCAACAACCCGGCGACCCTCACTCTGGCCGAACTGAAAGAAATCGGTATTGAATCCGTTACTGCCGTACTGCAGTGCTCCGGCAATGGCCGGCAATTCTTTACCCATGGCCCCGGTGGTACCCAGTGGGGCACAGGTGCCGCAGGCTGCGTGGTCTGGACCGGTGTTCCACTGCGCGATGTCGTGGCAAAACTCGGTGGCGTTAAAGAAGGCATGGAATACATCACCGGCACCGGCGGTGAAGCCCTGCCAGCGGGCCTTGACCCCAAAACCATCATGGTCGAGCGCTCCATTCCCACCCGCGCGCTGGATCAGGCAATACTGGCCTGGGAACTCAATGACGAAGCCCTGCCCCTGACCCACGGCGGCCCGCTGCGCCTGGTTGTTCCGGGCTACTATGGCGTCAACAACGTGAAATACGTTAAGCAGGTGGCCTTTACCGTCACCCAGACCGACGCCAAGATTCAGGCCTCTGGCTACCGTATCCGTGATGTGGGCGTAAAAGGCGCCCCGGATCAGCCTTCGATGTGGGAAATGCCGGTCAAGTCCTGGGTGACTGCGCCGCTGGAGAAAACCCGCCAGGGTCACAGCAGGATTCACGGCGTTGCCTTTGGTGGCAACAACCCCCTCGACAAGGTGGAAGTCTCCGTTGATGGCGGAAAAAACTGGCTCGACGCGCAGCTGCTCGGCCCCGACATGGGCCGCTTTGCATGGCGCCCCTTCGCGCTTTCTGTCGACCTGGCACCGGGTGAGTACCTTATTGTCAGCCGCGCAACGGATGCCCAGGGCAACATCCAGCCACAAAACCGGACCGAGAACGAACGCGGTTACGGCAACGCCAGCTGGAGCGACCACGGCGTAAGCGTGACCGTCAGCTAAAACGCGCACTGCCCGGCGGCCCCTCTGGCTGCCGCGGCCTGCACCCTGCTCACTAGAACCCCAAGCGAGTCGTACCCATGCGAATGATCTTGACCCTGGCCACCTGTGCCAGCCTGATGTCCGGCCTGACAGTGGCTGATGCACTGTTCGATGAAGGCAAAAAAGTATTCCAGCAGCAGGCACAGCCTTCCTGCACCATCTGCCATACTCTGAATGACGCCGGCTCCAGCGGTGAAATCGGCCCCAAGCTGGATGACCTGAAACCCACCGTCGAACAGGTGAGCAATGCCGTCAGCGGCGGCGTGGGCATCATGCCTGCCTTTGAAGAGCTTCTGTCGGCCGAGCAGATCAAGGCCGTCGCACACTACGTATCAACCGCCAGCCGCCAGTAATCCCACCGCCCCCCCAAACCGCCCTCGACAGCTCAGTCTTGCGAGGGCCAGGCCCCCTCGCTCGCTCACAGCGAATATATCCAGCCATCAGACGGTCTCTTTTCGACGGGCATCGGGCTACAATCTCAAGCTATTGAGTCATATTGCACCTGAGGACAGGCCTTGAAAACATCAGGAAAACTCGCATGAGCCGGTGGCGCCCCGCACAACCGCGCAGTGCCTCCTATATCACCGCCGAAGGCTATCAGAAGCTGAATGAAGAGCTGAAATACCTGTGGCGCGTCAAGCGACCGGCCATTACCGAATCGGTACGCGAAGCCGCGGCCCAGGGCGATCGCTCCGAGAACGCGGAATACATCTACGGCAAGAAGCAGCTGCGCGAGATTGACCGGCGCGTTCGCTACCTGTCCAAGCGCCTGGATGACATGACGGTGGTTGACCGCATCCCTGAGGACCAGAACTGCATCTTCTTCGGCGCCTGGGTAACCCTGGCCGATGAAGACGACCAGTCCCGCCGCTACCGCATCGTCGGTGCCGACGAGATTGATGGCGCCCTGGGCTACATCAGCGTCGACTCGCCGCTGGCGCGTCTGCTACTGAAGAAATCTGTCGGCGATGAAGTCTCGTTGCAAAAGCCGGACGGCAGCGAAGTCTGGTACGAAATCATTCAGGTGGAATACCAGGCCTACGATACCGGCCTTTGAGTGCCGCAGAGAGCCCCCCGCTAGCGCACCGTGGCCAGATAACGCCCGCAGCCCTGGTAATCGCTGCCATCGAGCTGAACGCGCACCCGCGCTTCAAAGACTTCACCACTCATGCTGTCCTGACAGGTTTTGGGCTCGATGGCCAGCCGCACTTCATGCGCCTTCGTCTTCACCGCGTAGCGCACGATACCGCCCTCGAAGCGAGGCATGGGTGCCGGCACATGGACGCTGCGCTCACCGTAGTCGGTCACCAGCCGAATGCTTTTGCCCTCGTCCACCTCCAACAACCAGCCAGGCTCATTGCCCAGCGCCCGGAAATCAACACCGCGGTAGGCCGCATCCGCCCAGGGCGCTTTGGACGCATTGGCGTGACATTCGTCAAAACGCTGCCCATCAATCTCCAGCAGCGCCTGTTCACCCTGGCTCCAGAACTGTTTTCCGTTACCTTCATAACGCACACCCGATGCGCTGGGGACCTGCTCGAGCACGCTTTGGGCTCCCAGGGCCAGCAATGTCAGCTTGCCAGGCTCGGTATGCACCACGGCGTCAACGGCGCCACACTCGTAGACATAGGTGCGCGCCGCTTCAACCACAGCAGAAGCCTGTGCGACTTCAGCCTCAGCAGCCGTTACAGACTGCAGCACCAGCGTCAGTCCCTGCTTCGGCTGGTTAGCCGCCAGAATGCCGTGAAAGCCTGTGGTCACCCAGAGCAGGCGACCGTCCGCTGCACGGATGTCTGCCCGCAGCGCATACCGATGCCGAGGCAAGAGCGCATCCGGATCGTAATCCAGCACGAACGGCACCGGCACGGCGGTGGCTGATTCGATACGCTGCTCGGCCAACTGCACGGCCAATGCATCTGCCCGGCTCACATCTTCCAGCCAGACACGCACATGGCTGCCCGGCGGCAGCGCCATGCGCTCCCTGTAGGTCACCTCACCGCGGATTTGCGGCGCATCAGCGGAACGCACCCACTGATCACAGCCCAGCAACAGCCAGGACAGCATCACCAGCCCCAGGCCACGCAGCATCTTTTCCCCTCGCAAGGCCATATCCCTCACCCCGTTTGCAGCTGATTTGAAGATGTCTGACACACAGCGCAGCGGACAGGTTCCGGCGCCTGGTAAACAGACGAAAAGATACGCCAAGACGACTAAAGACAACAGACCGGCGAACGGGCACTGCGCTCCAGTGCATGGCAGCGAGTACAAAAAAAGTGATGGATAAAAGGGCCTGAACGCAAGAAAGACTCAATCAAGAGCCGGCAGGGTACACAATGCTGTCAGGAAACCTTTGCCCTAAAGGGGGGAGTGGTGGGTCGTATAGGGCTCGAACCTATGACCAATTGATTAAGAGTCAACTGCTCTACCAACTGAGCTAACGACCCGTAAAGGGCAAAACTGGTGGGTCGTATAGGATTCGAACCTATGACCAATTGGTTAAAAGCCAACTGCTCTACCAACTGAGCTAACGACCCAAGCAGGATAACACAATAAAATGGTGGGTCGTATAGGATTCGAACCTATGACCAATTGGTTAAAAGCCAACTGCTCTACCAACTGAGCTAACGAC
>JBFGZM010000252.1:0-5698 GCA_041586815.1 Marinobacterium sp.
CGCTTGTGCATTAGCTGACTCAGCAGGGTGCGGATATCGGCCCTGGGGCGTGCTTCGCGCTGCTCGCCGAGCCATTGCAGCAGATCCAGTTCCGGAAACAGGTCGATCTCGACCTCGGCACCAGGGTCCCAGTAGGATGATATCTGCAAAATGGCCGGGCCGCTTAACCCCCGGTGGGTAAAGAGCAGGTTTTCCACGAACGCCGTATCGCCGATACGGGCCCGGACGCGGTGCGAAACCCCGGACAGCGGCTTGAAGACATCCAGCTCCTTTGGCTGCAGGGTAAACGGCACAAGCGCCGCCTGCAGCGGCAGGACGTCCAGCCCGAACTGCTTCGCCGTTTCATAGGCGAACGGCGTGGCGCCACCATTGGGAATTGACAGCCCACCGGTGGCGATCACCAGGGAACGACACTGCCAGATACCGGCGGAGGTTTTTACCCGATAGCCCTCGGCGGTCTTGTCGACGCGATAAATCGTACTTTCAGTACGGATATCCACCCCGGCCCAGTCGCACTCGGTCAACAGCAGTTGCAGTATCTCCTTGCTGGAGACATCACAGAACAGCTGACCGAGTGTCTTTTCGTGGTAATCGATGCCGTGGCGCTCCACCAGTTCGATAAAGCGCGACGCCGGATAGCGACTCAGCGCAGACTTGCAGAAATGCGGGTTGGCCGAAAGGTAGTTGGCCGGGCTGTTATGCAGGTTGGTGAAGTTGCAGCGCCCGCCGCCGGACATCAGTATCTTGCGGCCGATCTTGTTGCTGTGTTCGAGCAGCAGTACCGAACGGCCCCGATAGCCGGCCGTGGCGGCGCACATCAGGCCGGCGGCACCGGCGCCGATGATGATCACATCGCGGGAAAAATCCTGGGAATGCAAGGAGCTTACCTGGCTGTTTTGGGAAGGCGCGTATGCTAGCACAAAGCACAACAGGGAGCCGCAACCGAGGCATGGCCAAATGACCCGAAAGATCGGCTTTTGGCTGTTTCAAACAGGCTTTTTATGGCTGGAATCACACAGCGGTGGTGTTTTGGTCGCCTTGCACAGGCAAAGCCAGACGCTGCCACTGCGCTCGGCAACGAAAACGACGGGGTCAATGCCGGTACCCTGGTGGGAGCCATCGCACCAGGGCTGAGTGTCGGAGCGTCCGCAGGCGCACCAGGTATAGGTCTCCCCTTCTGTCAGTTCGACCTTGACCGGGGCATTGCCGGCGCGGTGAATCGGTGAGTGGGACATGCTGCAGCCCTCCGCTTTCGCATTGACCTAAAGCTAGCAGCCCACCGGATCGAACGCCAACCCTGAGGATGGCGCGCCTGCGCTGTTATCAGTCTTTGGCTTCCTGCGCTGCGTCGCTGCCCGGCTCGATCGCGGATTCAATATCCGAATCGGTGTCCGACAGTTCAGCGGCAGCCTTCTCGCGGTTCAGACGACGAATTTTCTCCGCCAGACGACCACCGCGCGGCTGCTGTGCCTTAAGGCGTGCTTCGCGTTCTTCCTTTTCCAGCTGCTTTTCGTAGACGGATTTCTGCTTCTTGCGGTTATCCAGTGAACGTCGCTTGCGGCTCTCGTAGCTGGTCGGGTCGGCCAGTTTTTCACTGCGCCTGGGCGCTGTCTCGCCCCACTCGATACGGTTGGCATCGGAGCGTTTTTTCTTTACACGTGTCATGTTGGATCCTGCTGTTGCTCGTCTTCTGCCGCCTGCCGCTCGGCTTCTTCCAAAGCGGCCTGACGTCGTTTCTCATCCCATTCGGCGACGGTCTCGAAACTGACTCGTCCGAGCTTGCCGCCACGTATTTCCATTAACAGTATTTCCGATGCCTTGTGCCGATCGACGATACCGCCGGGCTTGAGGCAGCCCCGCTTGCGGCCGATCTGCTCCAGCAGCTCGTCCGGGATATCGGCCAGCGTCGTCAGGCGATAACGCTCCATCAGGCGCTCAGGGTAAGACGCCAGCATAAAACCGGCCGTAAACAGCGCCACATCTTCCAGCTCAATTGCAGTATCGCGGATAGCACCGCTGGCGGCCAGCCGATAACCCGAATCCGGATCGACGATCTTTGGCCAGAGAATACCCGGGGTATCCGACAGCGCCATGCCGCCCTGCATCATGAAACGCTGCTGGTGCCGGGTCACCGCCGGCGTATTACCTACCTTGGCAATACGCTTGCCCACCAGCGCATTGATCAGGGTGGACTTGCCGACGTTCGGAATCCCCATGATCATGGCCCGTACCGGCCGCCCCTGGGCCACGCGGGACGGCACCAGCTGCTTGCACAGTTCAGGCAGCCGCTTGATCAGCTTGCGGTTCTCGTTGTCCAGCGCCAGGGCCTGAACGCTGTCCATGGCATTGAAAAACGCCAGCCACTGCGCCGTAACATCCGGGTCGGCAAGATCCGACTTGTTCAGCAGCTTGATAACGGGTTTGCCCTTGCGCAGTGAATCCACCAGCGGATTCTCGCTCGACTGGGGCAGACGGGCATCCAGCACCTCAATCACCACATCGATCTCGTCCATGGTCTTGGCGATCTCTTTGCGGGCCTTGTGCATGTGTCCCGGAAACCAATTAATGCTCATCTTTACCCTGCCCTGTTCGAAGGCCGCCTATTATAGCGTTGTGGCGCCAAAGCGATACTCCCGTGACGCCGATCAACCCTATCGGTAAAAGCCTGTTTGCGTATACACTTGCGGGTTGAAACATGCGAACAGCTGGAGTGGCGGGAAAATGGACAGAACCCCTGACGATCAGTGCCTGCTTGTAGCCCGCCAGCCGATCTTCGATCAGCATCAGAAAGTGGTGGCATACGAGTTACTGTACCGTCCCGATGAAGAGGGAACAGGCGCGGCGCGGCTTGAAGGATCAGCCCCCAATGGCGAAATCATCCTCAACATCTACACCAGCATCTCCGATGCCGGCTCTGTCCGGCGGGTTCCCGCCTTTGTGCCGGTCAGCCGTGATCTGCTGTTGTCCGGCTATTTCCCCGACCTGCCGAGCAAACAGGTTGTCATCGAGCTCGAACCCGGCCTTGAGCCGGATCAGGACTATGAACGCGCAGCGCTCAAGCTGGTAAAAGACGGTTATCGCCTGGCGCTGTGCAATTTCAGCTACAGCCCCCGCCACGACAACCTGCTGCGGGCCGCCCAGATCGTCAAGCTGGATGTGCGCCGGTTTGATGAAGCCCAGCTGGATCAGCAAATCAGCCTGATGAGCCCCTTCAAGGTTGCATTCCTGGGCGAGGGTATCGATGGTTTCGAGCAGCTCGAGCGCTGTATCGAGATGGGGTTCAAACTCTACCAGGGCAGTTTTCTCAGCAAGCCCAAGCTTGTGCAGGAGCGCCGTGTCAGCGCACAGCAGTTCACCCTGCTGCAGTTGATCCAGGAACTGCAAAAGCCATCCACCACACCGGACAAGCTCGAAGCCCTGATCATCCGGGACCCGGTTCTCACCTTCAAGCTGCTGCGTATCGTCAACTCCGCCGCCTACGCCCTGGTGCGCAAGGTGGAGTCCATTTCCCAGGCGGTAGTGCTGCTGGGCCTGGAACAGGTCAAAAAATGGGCCACCCTGATTTCCATGTCTGCCAACAAGAACAAGCCCGAAGAGCTGTCCCGCGTCCTGCTGATTCGCGGTCGCATGTGCGAGCTGGTGGCCATTGCCCAGCGCCAACCGGCACCCACCAGCTACTTCATGGCCGGCATGATGTCGGGCCTGCATGCCATGCTGGATATCCAGCAGGACTCCATGCTGGCGCAGGTTCCGCTGGGGGATGATGTCAAGGCAGCCATCCGCAGTGGCGAAGGCCCTATTGGGGCGGTATTGAACAATGTTGTTCATTATGAAAACGGTGACTGGGACCGTCTGCCGGATGATTTTAACAGCGCCGTGTACGACTGGGCCTACCGGGCCAGCCTGCAGTGGACACAGGAGTCCATGCAGGCAATCCACGAAGACTGACCATCTCGCCCAGAGGAGGCTCCAGCCGGTAACCAGCGCCCGCCCCTCGCATATCATTACGGAGAAACAGCATGAGCCAGGCCCACGGCCTTTACATCGAAGATCTGGAAATCGGCCAGAGCGCCACAGTCCTGAAAACCGTCAGCGACCAGGATATCCGCCAGTTCGCCGAGATCACCGGCGATACCAACCCGGTGCACCTGGATGACGAATTTGCCGCCCAGACCCAATTCAAGGCCCGTATCGCCCACGGCATGTTCAGCGCCGGCCTGATTTCCGCGGCCATTGGCATGCACCTGCCAGGCCCAGGCTCGGTCTATCTGGACCAGAGCCTCAAGTTCCGCCTGCCCATCTATCTGGGCGACGAGGTTGAAACCCGCGTCACTGTGACCGACATCAACCTGCGCCGCAACCGGGTCACGCTCAATACCGAATGTTTTGTGCAGGGCAAGCGTGTCACCCAGGGCGAGGCGATCGTCATGGTAGACAAGAAGCCTGTGGCCTGAGGATTCCGCCCATGCTGATTGATCCCGACAGATCACTGCTGCTGGTTATCGACGTGCAGGACAGACTGCTGCCAGCGGTTTGCGAGCCGGAGTTGCTGCTGGAGAACTGCCGCTGGCTGCTGGAGATCGCAGATTATCTCAAGGTACCGGTACTCGGTACCGAGCAGTACCCCCAGGGTATCGGTCATACGGCCGAGTGCCTCAATGCGCTGATCCCGGCCAACGCCATGCTGGAAAAAAACCATTTTTCCTGCGCATCGGACCCGGACTGCGCGGCAGCCATCGAGGCACGCCTGCCCGGGCAAGTCGTGATCATTGGCATCGAGGCCCATGTCTGCGTGCTGCAAAGCGCCCTGGAACTGTGTCAGTCACGGGATGTTTTTGTGGTGGCTGATTGCATTGCCTCCCGCAAGCCGCAGGACAAAGCCCTGGCCATTGAGCGCATGCGCCAGGCGGGCATTCAGATTGTCAGCCGGGAAATGGTGGCATTCGAGTGGATGCGCAAGGCCGGCACCGACAGCTTTCGCCATATCAGCCGCAACTACCTGCGCTAACCCCGATACAAATAAGCCCGCGCGGGCGCAGAACGCGCACACGCGGGCTTTTCTCGCTTAACTGCCCCGCAGCCCCGGTACCCTGGCCACATGGCGTACAAAGTCATCGGCCCCCATCACGCCCACCACCGTCAGCTGCGGCTGCATGGCACCGTCCGCACCGTAGAACAGCAGTGCCGGCGGGCCTATCACGCCATACTTGCGGTTCAGCACCTTGGCCGCATCGTCATTGGCCGTCACATCCACCTTGATCAATTGATAACCTGCCAGCGCCTGCTGCACGCTTTCATCGTTGAACGTGACGTATTCCAGCTCATAGCAGGCCACACACCACTCGGCAAAGAAGTCCAGCATCACCGGCTGACCGTTGCGTTGCGCCTGCTCCAGCAATGGTTGCAGCTGCGCCATGGAGGTCACTTTCTGAAACGCAAGGCCCCTGGCAGCAGCAGGCTCAGTGCCCGCCAGTCCCTGCAACGGATACACCAGACTGCGACTGCCGGAAAACAGCCCCACCATCAGAGCAATGCCATAGACCAGCAACAGCAAACCGACGCCCTTCCAGAGCCGGTGCCAGCTGGCACTAGCCTCTGGCAGGCGGTCCAGCGCATTCATGTACACCGCCGAAACCACCAGTACTACCGCCGTCAGCGCCATCGTCAACTGATCGGCCATGATGCGATCCAGCATCCA
>JBFGZM010000253.1:0-5679 GCA_041586815.1 Marinobacterium sp.
CTGCTGATCTATCGGCTGATCTGGCTGGCGGGCACGCGGCTGGTGAATGCGCGTGTTGCTGCCGAGGGCAACCTGCTGAAATTGTCCCAGGCGATCGAACAGAGCCAGGACAGCGTAGTTGTGACCGACAGCAGCTGGTGTATCGAATATGCCAATCGCCGCTTTGAAGGCGACGTCAAGCGGGATGAAGCACGCTTGAAGGGGGTGCCGGTCACCAATTTTGCGCCTTACGACATGCTGCGCGATACCCTGGAACAAATTCAGGAGAAGGTGAAGGATAGCGGCAGCTGGTGCGGTGAACGTCAGCGTGATGCCTCCGGACAGTGGTATGAGTATTCCATTTCACTGGTGGAGCTGGAAAATACCGATAGCGTCAGTTTCATTCTGATCGGCCAGGATATCTCGGCCCGCAAGGCTGCCGAATCGCTGCTCTACCAGCAGGCGAATTTCGATATGCTGACGCAGTTGCCGAACAGGCGCCTGGCCAGTGAAATGATCACCCAGGCGCTGGAGCAGGCCTGGAGCGACCGCACCGAGGTGGCGCTGCTGTACCTGGACCTGGATAACTTCAAGCAGATCAACGATACCTTCGGTCACCTGTTTGGTGACGAGGTGCTCATTCAGGTCGCGGCGCGTCTGCAGCAGGTGGTGGGTGATACAGGGCATGTCGCCCACATGAGTGGTGACGAGTTCCTGGTGCATTTCGGATATGAACAGCGGGCCCAGATAGAGCAGCGGGCCAGCCGTATTATCGATGCGTTTCGCGTACCGATGCAGCTGCAGGGCAAGAACCTGAGCATTTCGACCAGTATCGGGATCTCCTGCTATCCCACAGACAGCCCCGATGTGCAGCGCCTGATTCGTGATGCGGACCTTGCGCTCTATGAGTCCAAGCGCTGCGGCCGTGGTCGCTTCACCTTTTTTGACGCCGAACTCGACAAGCGCATGAAACGCCGGCTCGAGCTGGAACATCAGCTACCGCTGGCCGTGAAAAACGGCGACCTGTTTATGGTTTATCAGAGCAAAAACGCCATCGAGAGCGGCGAGATTCTGGGCTTTGAGGCACTGATGCGGCTGGAGTGCCGGTCCCTGGGGGCGGTGGGGCCTGAGGAGTTTATCCAGGTGGCCGAAGACACCGGCCTGATCGAGGAGCTGGGTCGCTTCGCGCTCAGAAAGGGCTGCGAGGATCTGGCCCGTTTTCAGGCCATCGGCGGCCGTTCCCTGACCATGGCGATCAACGTTTCGGTGCGTCAGCTGGCGAATGACTCCATCGTCAGTTATACCCGGCAGATGATTGCCGATTACGGTATTGACCCCACCAATCTGGAACTGGAAATCACTGAATCCCTGCTGGCGGAAAACCTGGCCGAGGTGATGCCGCGGCTGGAGCAGTTACGCGCGCTCGGCCTGTCCCTGACGATCGATGATTTTGGTACCGGCTACAGTTCGCTCAGTTACCTGACCCGTTTTCCGGTGGCGACGCTGAAGATCGACAAATGCTTTGTTGATGACCTGGCCAAACACGCCAGCGACGCTACCGTGGTGCGTACCATCATTCAGATGGGCCATGCGCTGGGGATGAAAGTCGTGGCCGAGGGCCTGGAACATGAGTCTCAGTGGCGACTGTTACGCCAGTATGGCTGCGATATTGGGCAGGGGTATCTGTTTTCCAAACCACTCGACTATGACCAGGCTGAGCGGTTGTTGCAGACCACTGCCAAAATTCCGCTGTTGCGGCCGGCACGCGAGGGGCACTGATCCTGCGTGCCGTGATTCGCTGGTGGCCGCCTTCCAGCTCCGCGTTGCCTTCTGTCAGGCATGTTCGATCAGGGCTCTGAGTTCTGGGATACAGGAGCCGCAGTTGGTGCCACAGCTCAATGCCTTGCCCAGGGATTCCACCGAGTTGGCGCCGTCCTTCATCGCCTGGCGAATGCGTTTTTCCCCTACCTGGAAACAGGAACAGATGATCGCACCCTGATCGGGCGCGCCTTCGCTGGGCCGCCCGGACAGCAGCTGCATGCGCTCCTTGCTGTTGAGTGCGCGCCCGAGCTGGGTCGAGAGCCAGGCCGGCGGCGGCAGTTCGGCATCGCAGCTGGCCATAAATACCCACAGCAGGCGTCCGTCGTGAAAGGCGGCCGCGCGATAGTGGCTGGCGCGGCTGTCCAGCATCTCAATCACATCAGTGCTGGCGGGCAGCCAGCTCCTGACCCAGTCTGACCATTCGGGTCTTTCATCAAAGCCCGCCAGTGCATAGCGCTCGCCCTGTTCCAGGGGTACGCGGCTCCAGTAGTCACTGGCCGGCGTGTCGATGGCCTCCAGACTCAGCAGCATGCCCTGCCAGCGCGGCTGCAGTCCCTGCAGGCGTACCGGGCTCTGTTTAAGCTCGGGCTGGCCTGAGACCGGGTCTGTTACGGCGGCCACCAGGGCATCGACACAGCCGTGAGAGGCATAGCGGTCGTTCCAGTGGATGGGGGCGAAGACGGACCCCGTCTGCTGGTTTTCGTCGATGCGCGCGCGGCCAATGTATTCGGCATTGAGGGCTGCAAGGCTGACCAGGTCTCCGCTGCGAACACCAAGCCGCTGGGCATCCCGGCTGCTGATTTCGACATAGGGCTCGTCGCAGTGATCCAGCAGACGCGGGCTGCGGGCGGTACGGGTCATCGTGTGCCATTGGTCGCGGCTGCGACCGGTATTGAGCACGAAGTCACCTGCCTCGCGCTGTCCGGCCGGCATGCGCGCCTCGATCGGCAGCAGGCGCGCCCGTCCCGAGGGCGTAAAAAAGCGGCCATCTGTGAACATGCGCGCCGTGCCTTCAGGGCGCGTTTCGGTCACAGGCCACTGAATGGGGGCGAGGGCGTCGTACTGGGCGCGAGACAGGTCGGCCAGGGCGGAAATATCGAAGTCGCGGCTACCCTGGTTGCGATAGCCGGACAGAGCTGCATGTTCGCGAAAGATGTCCGCCGGGTGCTGGTAGTCGAACGCTGCGCCAAACCCGAGCCGGCTGGCCACATCGCAGATAATCTGCCAGTCGTGGCGAGCCTCACCCGGCGCCTGCAAGAAGCCGCGCTGACGCGAAATGCGACGCTCCGAATTGGTGACGGTGCCGTTTTTCTCGGCCCAGGTGGTGGCTGGCAGCAGCACATCGGCCAGCGCCGTAGTGTCGGTCTGCGCGATGCAGTCGCTGACCACCACCAGTTCGCACTGTTGCAGCGCCCGGCGAACCTGGGCTGAATCCGGCAGACTCACCGCCGGGTTGGTGCCCATGATCCAGACCGCCTTGACGCTGCCCTCCTCGATGGCCTGAAACAGATCCACGGCCTTGAGACCTGCAGTCTGGGCCAGGTGGGGTGCCTGCCAGAACTCGGTCAGGGTGTCGAGATGGGTCGGGTTATCAAAATCCATGTGGGCCGCCAGCTGGTTGGCGAGCCCGCCAACTTCACGTCCCCCCATGGCGTTGGGCTGGCCGGTGATGGAAAACGGGCTGGCGCCGGGCTTGCCGACTCGCCCGGTCGCCAGGTGGCAGTTGATGATGGCATTGGCCTTGTCGGTGCCGGAGGACGACTGGTTGATACCCTGGGAGTAAAAGGTCAGGCTGCGTTCGGTGCGGGCGAAGCGCTCGAACAGCCACTGTACATCGGCAGGGTCAAGGCCGCAGTGGGTCGCCGTGGTGATCAGGTCCGGGCACTGTTGCTGTGCCTGGGCAAGGGCGGCATCAAAGCCTTCACAGTGGCGGGCGATATAGGCGTGATCCAGGGCGTCTTCCCGGGCCAGGTAGCTCAGCAGGCCGTTGAACAGAAAGGCGTCGCTACCGGGCTTGAGGGCCAGATGACGGTCGGCCAGATCGCAGGTGGCGGTGCGTCTTGGGTCCAGCACCACCACCTGCATGTCGGGGCGGGCCTGTTTGGCCCGTGCCAGGCGCTGATAGAGGATGGGGTGGGCCCAGGCGGCGTTGGAGCCGGTCAGCACGACCAGGTCTGCCTGGTCAAGATCGTCGTAGCAGGCCGGCACCGTATCGCTGCCAAAAGCGCGTTTTTGACCTGCGACCGCCGACGACATGCACAGGCGCGAGTTGGTATCGACATTGCCGCTGCCGATAAAGCCTTTCATCAGCTTGTTGGCGACATAGTAGTCTTCGGTCAGGATCTGGCCGGAAAGGTAAAAAGCCACCGAATCCGGCCCATGCTGATCGATCAGGCGGGCGAAGGTGTCGGCCACCTTGTCCAGTGCCGTATCCCAGCTGACGCGCTGGCCCTGAATCTGGGGGTGCAGCAGGCGACCCTGGGTGCCCGCGGTTTCATGCAGCGCCGAGCCCTTGACGCAGAGTCGGCCATTGTTGGCCGGGTGCGTGGCATCGCCGCTCACTGCGATAAGACGGTTGTCGAGACTGCGGGCCTCGACGCCACAGCCGACGCCGCAGTAAGGGCAGGTGGTCAGGGTGCTGGACTCGGTAATGTTGGTCATAGGGGTTTCCGCTAGCCGTGTCATTCAGACATGGGTGTATGGGCGCTTGGGCAACATGGATGCGTTTTTAAAAACGCAGGCATAAAAAAACGCCATCTCCCGCCAGGTGGCAGGAGATGGCGCCATTGCCAACTTCCACGTCAGGGGCCGGGCCGGTGAGAATCAGATCTCGTTGGGCGCGGCGCTCTTCGCTCTATTGTTTTAGATTATGCGAAGTTCATGCCAGTTTGTTATTTTTCCCGAAACGCCCGTGGCATTGGTGTTTTCAGGTGTTGACCGAAACAGTGGACGGCCTGTTTCGGTGCAAAAGGAGCCGTTTGAGTGCGCAGCGATTCCCGGGTGCCCCTTAACGGGGCATCGGGTCAATCAGCAGCACATCATCCTGCAGTGTCACCTGCCAGGTGGCGAGTTTCACGGTTTCATCTTCGAAGCAATGACCATCCACCAGGCTGAAGCGCTGCTTGTATAGCGGCGAGGCGACTACCGGCACTTCGGCGATGGAGCCGACAATGCCGCGGGACAGTACGTTGGCCTGACCGAAGGGGTCGTGGTTGTCGATGGCATAGACCTGCTCGTCTTCGGGCAGGTAGAACAGCGCCACCTGGCGGCCTTCCACCAGGGCGCAGACGCCGCTGTTGGGGACCAGGTCGGCTTTGCTGCACAGGGAAATCCAGTTCGTGTTCGTCGTCATTGTGCGGTTCCTCAGCTAACCATCTTTACGGGGACGGCCGGTGTGTTGGCGGCTTTTTCCTCGGCGGTGGCGGGGCGGATCTGATCGCGCTCCATCACAAACACCACGTTGCTGTCGCTGGCATCGGAGTTGACGAAGGGGCGGAAACGCTTGAGGGCTTCAGGATCCTCGATGGTTTTCTTCCACTCGCATTCGTAGGTGCCGATGACCTGCTGCATCTGTTCTTCAAGTTCCGCGCCAAGCCCCAGGGAGTCTTCAATGATGACCTGACGCAGGTAGTCCAGGCCGCCTTCGAGGTTATCCATCCACACGGAAGTGCGTTGCAGGCGATCGGCGGTCTTGACGTAGAACATCAGGAAGCGATCGATGTACTTGATCAGGGTGTCTTTGTCGAGATCGGTGGCGAAGAGGTCGCCGTGGCGCGGTTTCATGCCGCCGTTGCCGCACAGATAAAGGTTCCAGCCGTTTTCGGTGGCGATGATGCCCACGTCCTTGCTCTGGGCTTCGGCGCACTCACGGGTGCAGCC
>JBFGZM010000254.1:0-5661 GCA_041586815.1 Marinobacterium sp.
GCCGCTCCAGCAGGCCATCGTTTTCGAGCTTCGCCAGCGCCTTGCGAAGGGTACCCACGGCAACGCTGAGGCTGGCGGCCAGCTCCGACTCTACGGGCAGGCGCTCGCCGGGCTGCCAATGGCCGGCGCCGATCTCACGGTGCAACAGCTCACCAATCTGAATATAAAGTGGCAACTTCTTGGATTTTCCGTTTTTCAACACAGCTGATTCCTTCATGTCTGCCTTCTCAACGTATTCGTGATGGCTCGTTACAGCGCGCTCTCACGGCATCCCTGGGGCAGCAATGAATGACCCAGCGCCCCATGGCTCAGGTGCAATATACCGGGCATCGCCGGTAAAATACAACAATTCATGCATGATTGATTTACACAGGCAAAATACACTGATAGGGTACCTGCACTACCGGCGCTGAGCCTGCCGAACCTGTGTTCCTGCAGGCCGGCCTCACCGGATAACAAGAACTTACCCGTTCACCGGCAAGCCCGGCGGCGGCGGAACACTGGAGACAGTCCCTTGGAAAACGTGCAGCTAGGCAAAACGTCCGTGGAATTCAGCCGACTGGTGTATGGCGTCTGGCGCCTGGCGGACGACGCCGACACCTCGGTGGCAAATGTACGGGCCAAGATTGATGCCTGCCTTGAACAGGGCATTACCACCTTCGATCACGCTGACATCTACGGCGATTACCGATGCGAAGCCCTGTTCGGCAAGGCACTGGCCGAAGACCCCTCACTGCGCGCGCGGATGCAGCTGGTCAGCAAATGCGATATCGCCCTGATATCCGAGTCCTTTCCCGGCCGGCGTGTAAAGTACTACGACACCAGCGCCGCCTATATCAACAACAGCGTCGATACCAGTCTTGCAAACCTGCATGCAGAACAACTGGATCTGCTGCTGATTCATCGCCCGGATCCCTTTATGGACGCCGCCGAAACCGGTGCTGCCCTGGATGCTCTGGTGGACAGCGGCAAGGTAAAAGCCCTGGGTGTATCCAACTTCATGCACTGGGACTGGCGACTGCTGCAGCAGCACATGAAACATCCGCTGGTGGTTAACCAGATCGAGATGAACCTGCTTGAGCGCAATGCCTTCACCGATGGCACCCTGGCCTGCATGCAGCAGGACGGCCTGCACGCCATGGCCTGGTCACCTCTGGCCGGCGGCGGCCTGTTTGGCGACACCCCCGCCGCCCAGCGCCTGCGTCCGCTGCTGGAGGCCATCGCCAACCGTTATGAAAGCACGGCCGATCGCGTTGCGCTGGCGTGGCTCATGATGCACCCGGCGGGCATCATGCCGGTGGTGGGTACCAATAACCTTGACCGCATCCGCGGCCTGGCCGGTGCCTGCAACATTCAGATCGATCGCGAGACCTGGTTCGAACTCTGGACCGCCGCCAGTGGACAGGAAGTTCCCTGAAGCCGGTAGCCCGCAAACTCTGAATACTTAATTGTCAGAAGTATCGGCGTCACCAGCTCCTGATGCCGCCGATACAACTGAACGCCTGAATAATTTTAATAAAAGGGTGTTGGCAGCTCATGAATATACTCAAGTCCTGTCTTGGCGGGCTCGAACGGATCAATGTCCTGTTGATCCGTGCGGGACGATCCGTCGCCTGGGTCTGTGTCGCCGCCATGGTGGCCGCGATACTGTTGCAGGTGTTCTGCCGCTATGTCCTTAACAATGCCTTACCCTGGCCCGAAGAAGCGGCCCGCGCCCTGATGATCTGGATGATGGCCCTGGTGGCCGCCAATGCCTATCGCCAGGGGTCCTTTGTCGCCATCGACATGCTCCACGGATTCCTGCCTCCAAGGGTCACCGCCGTCCTCAAGTTTTTCCTGTTGCTGGTTTCCGCCCTCGTCCTGATACAGCTGTTCACCCTGGGGCTGGAGTTTTTCCAGCGCGGTTTCCGAACCCGGGCCGCATCCTTTGACCTGCCCCGTGCCTGGATCTATCTGGCCATGCCAGTCTGTTTTGGCAGCATGCTGCTGGTCAATGCCGAGCTGCTGTTGCGCGAAATTGGGCGCCTCTTTGGCAGCCCCGAAGACTTCCCCGCGCCCGTGCTCGAATCCAATACAGTCCCGGAAGCCGAATAAAAAGGATCACGCATCATGCTCGTATTATTCCTGCCGCTGTTCCTGATTTTCCTGCTGATTGGCATGCCGGTGTTCTTCGCCATGCTGTCGGCCCCCGGCATCATGCTGTTCACCCAAGGCATGGAGCGAGACATTCCCATGCTGTTTCGCAACATCTATAACGGCATCGACTCCTTTCCGCTGATGGCCATCCCGTTCTTTATGCTGGCCGGCGAACTGATGAACCGGGGTGGCATTACGCTGAGCCTGGTCAATTTCTCCCAGGCCTTTATCGGTCATGTGCGCGGTGGCCTGGCCCACGTCAATGTACTGTCGAGCATGCTGTTTGCAGGCCTGTCCGGCTCGGCCGTGGCGGATACGTCGGCCATCGGTTCCATGATGATTCCGGCCATGGAGAAAAACGGCTATACAAGGCGTTTCTCAGCTGCCATTACCGCCGCCTCATCGGTGATCGGCCCCATCATTCCGCCTTCTGGCATCATGATTATCTATGCCTACACCATGGAAGTGTCAGTGGCGGCGCTCTTTGCCGCCGGCGTCGTGCCCGGCATTCTGGTGGGCCTGGGTCTGATGGCGGTGATCGCGCTGATGGCCAAGAAATATGATTTCCCCGTCGCGGGCCCCAAACAGAGCTGGCCACAACGGGCCACTGCCACCAAAAGCGCATTCCTGCCGCTTCTGACACCGGTTATTATCCTGGGCGGTATTCTGGGCGGTATCTTCACCCCCACGGAAGCCTCCGCCGTCGCGGTAGGTTACGCCCTGGTGCTGAGCATCTGGGTGATGAAGACCGTCAAGGTGAAGGAACTGCCGGGCATCTTGACCCGCAGTGCCCAGTCGTCCGCCGTCGTGCTGTTGCTGGTGGGCGCGGCCATTGCCTTCAAGACCGTGGTGAGTCTGTCACATACCGCCGAGCAGCTGGCGACCTGGGTGCTGAGTATCAGCGACAACCCGCTGATGCTGCTGTTCATGATCAACATTCTGCTGTTTATCATCGGC
Source organism: Marinobacterium sp. (assembly GCA_041586815.1). GTDB lineage: Bacteria > Pseudomonadota > Gammaproteobacteria > Pseudomonadales > Balneatricaceae > Marinobacterium_A. Next base: position 3,094 of record JBFGZM010000254.1, read on the forward strand.
ATGTTCCTGGATGCAGGCCCCGCGATTATTATTCTGGGTCCGATCCTGGCACCGGTATTTATCGGCATCGGTATAGATCCGATTCACTTTGCCATCATCATGAGCGTCAACCTGACCGTGGGACTGGCAACGCCCCCCATGGGACTGGTGCTCTTTGTGGCCTCCAGCGTATCCGGCGAGCGGGTGGAAGCCATCGCCAAGTCTATACTGCCCTTCCTGTTTATCGAGATCGCGGTTATTTTCCTGATTACGTTCTTCCCGGCGCTCTCAATGACCATCCCGCGATGGCTTGGCCTCGCCTGACAACGTCACACGACTCCAACACCCATACCCACAAGAAGAATCGAGAGGATCTACCCATGGTACTTAACAAAACCCTGAAATCCGCCCTGGTGGGCACGCTGGCAGGTGCGACCCTGCTGTTCAGTGCCCTCGGCTCCGCCGCAGAGTTCAACCTGCGGGCCGTGGCCAACTCCAACGAGAACGACGAAGACTACGACGGTCTCGTGGTGTTCAAGGACTTCGTCGAAGCCCACTCCAACGGCAAGATCGCCGTGGAACTCTATATCGGCACCCAGCTGTGTGCCAATGGTACCGAGTGCATGCAGGCCCTGGAGGACGGCTCCGTCGACGTGTTCATCTCCACCGCCAGCGGTGTGGGCAACATGTTCCCCTATGTCCAGGTACTGGACCTGCCCTACCTGCTGCGCGATGACCGTGTGGCCGAAACCGTGCTCTCCGGCGATTTCACCCGTGAGCTGCGAAAATCCATCCTTGAGGACTCCGACAACCGCGTACGCCTGATGACCATCGGCAATACCGGCGGCTGGCGCAACTTTGCCAACACCAAGCGCACTATCCAGACTCCCAAGGATATTGAGGGACTGAAGATTCGCACCGTAGTATCAGACCTGCCCCAGGAACTGGTGAAATCCCTTGGCGCCAGCCCGACGCCGATTCCCTGGCCGGAACTCTTTACCTCCTTCCAGACCGGTGTGGTGGAAGGCTCTAAAAATGGCATCACCGACATCATGAGCATGAAATTCCCCGAGGCTGGTCTCAAGTACATCACCCTGGATGGCCATGCCTACATGTCCGCCTACTGGTTTATGAACAACGAGAACTTCCTCGACATGCCGGAAGACATGCGCCGCGTCATCGTCGACGGTTTCTCGGCGCTGCAGCAGGCAACCTTCGCCTCGCCCAAGCGCAAGTCCATCAAGGCCTATCAGGAGTTCAGCGCCGCCGGTGGTGAGGTCTATGTGCCCACACCGGAAGAAAAGGACGCCTTTAAAAAAGCCGCCGAGCCCGTATACAGCTGGTTCAAGGGCAACGTGAAGGATGGCGAGAAATGGTTTGATCTTCTGGTCAAGGAAGCAGCCGCCGTGGAGAAATCCATCGAAACCACCTACGCCAGCGACCTTAACTGATCGCAGCTGCCTCTGAAAACGGCAAAGCCGCGCAACTGCGCGGCTTTTTTTGGGCTTTTCAAAAATCAGGTCGAACCCCGCGTTACAGATAGCGGTGATAGAACGCCAGCTCCTGCTCCAGTACCTGCACCTGATTGTCGAGCTTTCGAAAACCGTGACCCTCATCCTCGAACAGCTTCACTTCGGTGTCGATACCAAGCTCGCGCAGGGCGGCACTCATGCGCAGAGTCTGATCGGGCAATACAACCCTGTCCTGCACGCCCTGAAAAAAGATTACCGGACTGGTAATACGGTGAACATTGGCCAGCGGTGAGCGGGCCCGGTACCGCTGTGCAACTGACTCAGTCCGATGCTCTGTATCCAGGTGTGGTTCCAGCAGCAGCCAGTCAAGATAGCAGGATTCGAACTTGTGCGTTCTGCCCTTGAGCGTTAACGGGTCACTGACACCGTAAAGACTGGCGCCGGCACGCAGGCCCTTGAGCCGCGTCAGGGCACTGAGGGTCGTGTAGCCGCCGGCGCTATTGCCACGGATAAACACCCCAGTACTGTCAATGATCCCCTGCCCGCTCAGCGCATCAATGGCAGCGGCCACATCCTCCACATCCGTGCAGCCCCAGTTGCCGGCCAGCCGCTGACGGTAGGCGCGGCCAAAGCCTGCACTGCCACGGTAATTCAGATCAAGTACTGCAAAGCCCTGGGCGCACCAGTATTGCAGCGCTGCGCGATACACCGGATAGCTGGTGGCCGTAGGGCCGCCGTGGGTCATGATCAGCAGCGGTGGCGGCAAGGCGCGGGAGGTCTGACTACCGGCCGAACCGCACAGACCTGCTGGATCATTCAGAGGCGCATAGAAAAAACCATGCACCCGTTCAGCTCCTGCCACCGAACAGCTAAAGGGCTCAGGCGTTGAAACCCTGTGCCGAGCGGGTTCACCGCCTGCCAGCACGCGGGGCTCTGCCCCAGGCGAGTCGAATGCCAATACAGACACAGCAGCTCGGTCTGTCTGACCAATACAGTAAGTGCGGCCTTCGTACACACAAACACTGCGGATCAGACCGCATTCCGGCGCCATATCCTTTACCGGCTTTCCAGCCTGTATATGCACCAGCCGCCCGCGCCCCTGATCCACCAGCGCACA
>JBFGZM010000255.1:0-5647 GCA_041586815.1 Marinobacterium sp.
GACAAGGCGGGTGCCGGTAATTATTTCATCAAGGTTGCTTTTTCTCTTCTCGGTCACATGCGTGGCGGACCGGCCAAGGCGGCGGTGGTTTCCTCAGGCATGACCGGCCTGATTTCCGGTTCCTCCATTGCCAACGTGGTGACCACGGGTACCTTCACCATTCCCATGATGAAGCGGGTGGGCTTCAGTGCCGAAAAGGCCGGTGCAGTGGAGGTGGCCTCGTCGGTAAACGGTCAGATCATGCCGCCGGTCATGGGCGCTGCGGCCTTTCTGATGGTCGAGTATGTGGGGCTGTCCTATGTAGAGGTCATTACCCATGCATTCCTGCCGGCGCTGATTTCCTATATAGCGCTGGTGTATATCGTGCATCTTGAGGCTCTGAAGCTGGACATGCAGGGGCTGCCGCGTCGCGGTGTCGTGCGGCCGTGGCAGATGCGTCTGATGGGGCTCTTGCTGGGGTTCATGGGCACGGCGGTGGTGGCATTCGCCGTATATTACGGTATCGGCTGGATCAAGCCCGTGCTGGGGGATGCGGCGGGCATTGTGATTGCCTTGCTGCTCTTTGGTGTCTACGTCGGGTTGATCCGTTTTGCCGCTGCCTATCCGGAGCTTGAGCTGGATGACCCGAATTCCGAAGTGGTGGAACTGCCGGAAACCGGTCCGACGGTGAAATCCGGGTTGCACTTTATTCTGCCGGTAGTGGTGCTGGTCTGGTGCCTGATGGTCGAGCGGCTTTCTCCGGGGCTGTCCGCCTTCTGGGCAAGCGTACTGATGATGGTGATACTGGTGACCCAGCGGCCGCTGTTTGCGTTTTTCCGCAAGGAAGGGCAGATCTGGGGTGCCTGCAAATCGGGTTTTGACCAGCTGATTGATGGTCTGATTACCGGTGCTCGCAACATGATCGGTATTGGCATTGCCACGGCGACGGCCGGTATCATCGTCGGTGCCGTGTCTCAGACCGGTGTCGGCTCGGTACTGGCGGATCTGGTGGAGGTCATGTCCTTTGGCAATCTGCTGCTGATGCTTCTGCTGACCGCTGTACTTAGCCTGATTCTGGGCATGGGGTTGCCGACCACTGCGAACTACATAGTGGTGTCCTCGTTGCTGGCGCCGGTTATAGTGACCCTGGGGCAGGAATCCGGGCTGATCGTGCCGCTGATCGCGGTGCACCTGTTTGTGTTTTATTTCGGCATCATGGCGGATGTAACGCCGCCGGTTGGGCTCGCGTCTTTTGCGGCAGCGGCCGTGTCGGGCGGTGACCCCATCCGCACGGGATTTGTGGCCTTCTTCTACAGTCTGCGCACGGCCATCCTGCCGTTTCTGTTCATCTTCAATACTGATTTGCTGCTGATTAACGTCGACTGGCCCCATGGCATCATGGTGTTCGTGATCTCGACCATCGGTATCCTGCTGTTCACTGCAGCGACCCAGGGCTATTTCCTGGTGCGCTGCCGTCTGCACGAGACGCTGCTGCTGCTGCTGATTGCCTTTTCGCTGTTCCGGCCAGGCTTCTGGATGGATCAGCTGGTGAAGCCGTACGATGTTCGTGACGGGGCTGTCTTGCTGGATGAGACCGTAGATATTCCCTCTGGCACCTCACTGCGGTTGCATGTGCTGGGTGAGGACGATATCGGCAATGTGCGTCGCTTCGTGGTCCTGCTGCCGGCCGGTGAAGGCGACAACACGCGAGATCGCCTGATGGATGCCGGCGTGGAGCTGATGGACGACGACGGCAAGGCCCTGGTCGATGCGGTGACCTTTGACAGCCGTGCCGAACACGCGGGGCTGACCTTTGATCAGGTGATTGAACGTATCGAGATCGCACAGCCACAGCCGGCGAAGGAGCTGATCTTTATCCCCGCGCTGCTGCTCTTGGTGCCGCTGGTTCTGATGCAGCGCCGCCGGCGCGAGGCTCAAGCACAAGCGGGCGCTGCGAAAGCCTGACAATCCGGCCGCCTGCCATTGGGTGGGCGGCCCTGACAGTGCCGGCTACAGGCCGGGTGAGGACCGAACATGTTCAAGACGATTCTGATACCGGTTGACCTTGAAGAGCCTGCCTTCGCGGAGCCTGCCATAGAGGTGGCACTGCGGGAGCTTGATCGAAATGGCGGCCATATTCACCTGATGACGGTGATGCCGGGTTTTGTATCGCCCATGGTAGCCGCCTTTTTTGATCCGGCGATGGTCAAAAAGGCCCATCAGGAGGTTGACAGGCACCTGATTGAGTATGCCGCAAAGCAGCTGCCCGCCGATGTGCCGCACACGCTGTCGGTACACCAGGGGCATCCTGCAGAGCGAATTATCAAGGAGGCACAAACCATTGACGCCGATTTGATCATCATGTCAGCACATCATCGCGGTCGTCTGGATCATGCGCTGCTGGGATCAAATTCTGCCCGTGTGGTGGAACGGGCGCAGTGCTCTGTACTGATTCTGCGCGGTACGGCCCAGCCCTGATCCGTTGTATCCCGCAATCACCCAGAGAACTCTCTCTTCTCAGGTCAGCGGCGCAAGTTCGCTGATCATGTCTTCGCGTCGGCGCAGCGCGTCGATCGCGACATCACCCAATCGTGCGGCCACATCGCTTAGCAGCGCCTCGCCCAGTACGAAAAAACCGGCCATGGCATTGCTGTAAAACAGACTCCGGTTCGGCACGCAGAAACTGCAACTGGCAATCTCGTGCAGCGGTGAGGTTGTGCTGTCGGTCAGTGCAATAACGTCGATTCCATGGCGTCGGGCAATTTCGGCGGTCTTGACCACGCTGGCGGAGTACGGGAAGCAACTGGCGACAATCAGGACATCACCGGGCTGCAAGGGGCTCAGCGCATCGGCAATGCCCTGGCGCCCTGCGTCCAGGGTGGCGGTATCCGGGCGCACCATGCCCAGGGCATAGCCCAGAAAATAGCTCAGGGCATAGAACTGGCGCACGCCATGAATGCGCACCCGGGGCGCCGTCGCGATCAACTCGACTGCGTGGCTGAAGTGCTCAGGGTTGATGTTGCCGGCCATGGCTGTGATGTTGTCACACTCCTGTTGCGCGAGCGTGACAGGCCGTTCGTTACTGGACTGGTTGGGGGATCGTACCAGATTGCTGGCCTGGTCACTGTAAAAGTGCAGCGCGCTGCCGGTCAGTTCAAGTTGAAACAGTTGCTGCAGTCCATTGAAACCGCCCAGGCCCAGACGGCGGGCCAGGCGTGTCAGGGTTGATGCATTAACACCATGGCGCTCAGCAAGCTCGGTGATGGAAGCAATCGCAGTCAGTTCCGGGTTTTCCAGCATGGCATTCAACACCCGGCGCGACTGGCCACCGAGGCGGATTGGTGCTTGCTTGTCGTCCAGCTCCGTCAGCAGTCGGCGCAGGCTGTCCAGGTTGTGGGGCGGGGTAAAGCTTGTGTTGTTCATTGTCAGGATCCAGTGCAGGTCATTCAGGCGCTTTTGCCATTTGCACACTATAATGAATAGGATAATGCAAAAGTAATTGCGTTAATTTATAAAGGCAAATATATTTGCATTTTTAATGCCGCGATAGAGTACCTTGTCATGACCCATGTCTTTCACCGCAATATCCATCAGTCCTATCCGGTTGCTGTTGCCGGTGATGGTCCCTATATCATTGCAGCAGACGGGCGCCGCTACCTGGATGCCAGTGGCGGGGCGGCCGTTTCCTGTCTGGGACACAGTGCCACCGAGGTGGTACAGGCCATTCAGAAGCAGGTGGCGAGCCTCGCCTATGCCCACACGTCATTTTTCACCACCGAACCCATGGAGCAGCTGGCAGACTTCCTGATTGAGCGTGCTCCGGACGGGCTCGAGTACGTGTACTTTGTCTCCGGAGGCTCTGAAGCGGTTGAGGCCGCCCTGAAACTGGCGCGACAATATTTCACCGAAACCGGGCAGCCCCAGCGCAGGCATCTGATCGCCCGGCGTCAGAGCTATCATGGCAATACCCTGGGGGCGCTGGCCACCGGCGGTAATGCCTGGCGCCGTGCCCAGTTCGAGCCGCTGCTCACCAGTGTCAGTCACCTGACACCCTGCTATGCCTATCGGGAGCAGGGCGAGCAGGAGTCAGACGACGCCTTTACAACGCGCCTGGCACAGGAGCTGGAGGATGAAATTCTGCGTCTGGGTGCCGATGAGGTGATGGCTTTTGTTGCAGAGCCCGTTGTGGGTGCAACGCTTGGGGCTGTGCCACCGGTGGCAGGGTACTTTCGCAAGATCCGCGAGGTCTGCGATCGCTATGGCGTATTGCTGATTCTGGATGAAGTCATGTGCGGCATGGGGCGTACCGGTACCCTCTTTGCCATCGAGCAGGACGGTATCAGCCCGGATATCACAACGATTGCCAAGGGGCTGGGGGCGGGCTATCAGCCCATCGGGGCCACCCTGGTCAGTGGCAAGATCTACGATTCGATTGCCGCGGGCAGTGGTTTTTTCCAGCATGGTCATACCTATATAGGTCACGCTACCGCCTGTGCGGCGGCACTGGCTGTGCAGCACAGTATCGAGCAGAAACAGCTGCTGCCCCGCGTGCGGCAGCTCGGCAGTGCACTTGAGGCGCGCCTGCAGGATCGCTTTGGCGAGCACCCTCATATCGGCGACCTGCGTGGCCGCGGTCTGTTTCAGGGGCTTGAACTGGTGCTCGACCGTGATACCAAAGCGCCTTTTGATCCGTCATTAAAGCTCAACGCGCTGATCAAGAAGGCAGCGATGGAACAGGGGCTGATGTGCTACCCCATGGGGGGCACCATCGACGGTCGTCAGGGAGATCACATCCTGCTGGCGCCACCCTTTATTCTTGAAGAGCACCATCTGGATGAACTGGTCGACAAGCTGGATCGGGCTCTTGGTGTGGCGCTGCGCAAGGTAAAGGGGGAGGGAGCATGAATTCACGCCTGAGCGAGCTGTCGGCCGAGCACATGAGTGGGGACCAGCAGCGGGTGCTGGATGCCATTCTCAGCGGCCCGCGCGGCAATCTGGACGGGCCTTTCCTGGCCTGGATTCACAGTCCCGGGCTGGCGGATCATGCTCAGGCGCTGGGGGCTTACTGCCGTTACCACACTGCCATGCCGTTGCGGCTGTCGGAACTGGCAATTCTGGTCACGGCTGCCTGGTGGCAGTCCCAGGCCGAGTGGCAGATTCACGAGCCCATCGGGCGCAATGCGGGTCTTTCAGATGACGTTATTGATGCGCTGCGTCTGGGAAACGAACCTGAATTCGAGCGGGCGGATGAGCAGCTGGTGTATCAAATCGGCCGTACGCTGTATCAAACCAGACGTATCGACGCTGATCTTTATCAGCGTGCCGTGGCCGAGTTTGGTGAGCCTGCTTTGGTCGAACTGATCGGCATCTTTGGGTATTACGCCCTGGTCGCCATGACGCTGAACGTGTTTGAGGTGCGCCGTGATGGCGCTACGCCGCTGCCGTTTGCAGAGCCCGAATAAGTCCCGTGCATTCTAGATGTGTTCAGTCCTTGTTGCTGATGTTCCGCCGGCTTCTATGCCGCTGCCACCTGGTAGCGGTGGCAAAGCGGCCGGACCTCTTGCACGCCTGCGGGGGTGGCGCTACATTGGCGACAGAGGCGGGTATCGTATAGTGGTTATTACTCGAGCTTCCCAAGCTTGCGAGGCGGGTTCGATTCCCGCTACCC
>JBFGZM010000256.1:0-5640 GCA_041586815.1 Marinobacterium sp.
CAGCCAGTTCCGCCGGCCCGGCGACCTGCATGTGCACTATTTCGGCACCGCGACTCTCAGCTTTGCCGATGGTATCCAGACCCGAGACGGTGACCGCTTCGAAATCGAACAGCCGGCCTTCGGTCGTGCGCTGCGCAACCCACTGCAGTGGAACAGTGGAGACACCAGCAACGCCGTGGCAGTGGCAATGCTCTAGAGCCAATGTTCAACAAGGGAGAAAAACAATGATAACTAAATCCACAGCTCTCAATAAATTGCTGGTCGCCTTGCTGGGGACTGCTGTTTTCGGACTGAGCACCTCGGCGCTGGCACAGTGGAAACTTACCTTTGCCCACGCCCACCCGGTTGAGGACTCGCAACACCTGGCAGCGGAACGCTTTGCGGAACAGGTGGCGAAACGCACCAACGGCGAAGTTAGCGTGCGGTTGTTCCCGAATGGACAGCTCGGCGACGACGCCGGCATGATCGCCGGCGTTCGCGGCGGCACCATCGATATCGAGCTGTCCGGTAATCCCTACTTCAGTGGCCTGGTTGGCGAACTCAACGTGCTGGACTTGCCGTTCCTGTTCAAGGACGAGAAAGAAGCCCATCAGGTGCTGGACAGCGAAGTCGGCAAGGGTCTGCTCGGTGGTATGGCCGACAAGGGCATCAAGGGCCTGGCGTTCTGGGAGATTGGTTTTCGAAACCTGACCAACTCGCGCCACCCGGTCGAGAGCGCTGCCGATATCGAGGGACTGAGACTGCGCACGACGCCGAATCCGGCGCATATTGCGGCTTTCGAGGCACTGGGGGCCAACCCGACGCCGATGCCGTTTGCAGAACTTTACACGGCGCTGGAAACACGGACAGTCGATGGCCAGGAAAACCCGGTCACGCTGATCCGCTCGGCAAACCTGAATTCGGTTCAGGATCACCTGTCACTCACGGCCCATGCCTATACGGCGGCGCCGCTGATCATGAACAAGAGCAAATTCGACAGTCTGCCCGCGCAATACCAGCAGGTGATCGTCGACGAGGCGCAGGCAGCGGCGGTTTATCAGCGCCAGCTTAACAGTGACCGCGTCGCCGAGGATCTGGCGTTCCTCAAGACGCAGGGCATGCAGGTCGTTGAGAATCCCGATCGTGAATCGATGCGTGCCGTCGTCGAAGCGCCGGTGCAGGCGGGTTTCGTCGAGAAATATGGCAAGGATCTGCTCGATGCCATTGAGCGGGCGAAGTAGGGCGCTGCCATGAACCTGGATTACAGCGCGCTACGCGAAGGTTTCCTGCACAGTGGCCAGGATGAGCTGCTGCCGATCGTGGATGCGCATCTGCACTTCTGGGATCCGCAGAGCAACTACCACCCCTGGCTTTGCGACGAGCCGCCGATTGCCTTTCGCTACGGTGACTATCGATCGATTCGCAAGCCCTTCCTGCCGATGGACTACCGGGCTTTGGTGGGGGCGCACCGGGTCATCGGCACGGTGTACATGGAAGCGGAATGGGATCCGCAGGACCCGCTGGGCGAAGCGGACTGGGTGCACCGCCAGGCTGCTGACACCGGCTGGCCAAACGCCATGATTGGCCAGGCCTGGCTCGATCGTGACGATATCGCCCAGCAACTGGAGGCGCTGTCGCAGCGGTCAGGGGTGCGGGGCGTCAGGCACAAACCGGCAACGCTGGCGCGGGACGACTACGACACAGGTCACAGCCTGCCGGGGTCGATGCGCTGCGCACGCTGGCAGCGGGGCTTCGCCGAGCTGGCGCAGCAGGGCATGCTGTGCGAGCTGCAGACACCCTGGTGGCACTTTCCAGACCTGGTGCCCTTGCTGGAGCGTTATCCCGAGGTCAGCGTCGTGATCAACCATACCGGTGTGCCGGGCACTCGGGATGACGGCACTCTGCTGGGCTGGCACAGGACGATGAGCCGGTTGGCTGACTTTCCGCAGGTCGCGCTGAAAATCTCGGGGCTTGGCATTGAGGGGCGGCCGTGGCGGCTGGAGGACAATCGCCGCGTCATCGACGAATCTCTGGAGATGTTCGGCGTGGAGCGCTGTCTTTTCGCCAGCAATTTTCCGGTCGACTCCCTGGTTACCGATCTGCAGACGTTGTGGCAGGCCTTCAAACAGCTGACGGCTGGCTATAGCGCCGAAGACAGACTGCGGCTGTTTTGCGACAACGCAATAGACCTTTATCGACTGAACAAGGCGGAGCTTCACTGGGTCTGCGACCCCGACGTTTCTGCTTAACAATGGCTCTAAAGAGCCGTCTGCTCTGACTAATAAAAACGAGGAAACACCTGATGAAACAACTGAAATGGTTTGGTACTGCAGCACTGTCAGTAACCCTGCTGGCCGGGAGTCTTACTGCCATGGCCGGTGTCACTGCACGGATGGGCACCAGCCTTCCGGATGCCCATCCGCAGACGCTGGGTGCGCGCAAATTCGCCGAGCTGGTGGACGTAAAAACCAACGGCGAGGTGCAAGTCCAGGTATTCAGTGGGGGGATGCTGGGAAATGATGTCAACATGACCTCGATGCTGCAGGCAGGGACCCTCGACTTCAGCGTACCTTCGACCGCGACCCTGGCCAGCCTGAACAATAACTTCAGTATCGTCAGTCTGCCTTTTCAGTTCGACGACGAGGCTCATGCCGATGCGGTGCTCGACAGCGAGGTGGGGCAACGCCTGCTGCACAGCCTCGATGACAAGGGGCTCGAAGGAATGGCCTTCTGGGAGAACGGCTTTCGTCATCTGACAAACTCCCGTCGCCCGGTAGAGAGTCTGGAAGACCTGCAGGGTCTGAAAGTCAGGGTCATGCAGAACAACCTCTATATCGATCTGTTCAACGAGCTGAACGCCAACGCCGTGCCCATGCCGGTCAACGAGCTGTTCACCGCTCTGGAGACTCATACCGTCGACGGTCAGGAGAATCCCTACACGGTGATTGAGTCGAAGCGCTTCTTCGAAGTGCAACCGTACCTGTCACAGACGGCCCATGCCTACGACGCACTGGTCCTGCTGGGATCCGGCAAGTTCATGGCGGAACTGACAGATGAGCAGCGCCAGGCGGTGCGTGAGGCGGCGGGTGAAGCCACCCTCTACCAGCGTCAGGTAAGCCGGGAGCTAAACGGCAAACTGCTTGAGGAACTTGGCGGGCAGATGGCAGTGAACTCGGTTCCGGTGACAGAGCGTCAGCGCATGCGTGACAGCCTGGCCGTTCTTGTTGAGCGCTATCAGGCCAGTCTGGACCCCGCGCTGGTAACCGAATTCCAGCAGGTACTGGACGGCAGCCGTCGATAACGCTTTTTTTCGGTGGAGGCCGGCGGGCCTCCGCGTCTGGACAAGGCGAGCCCCCGGGGGGGAGAAGCTATGTTTTCACTCATATCCTGTTTTTTAAAAGCCGGTAACGGCAGGCTTGGCACAGAGACCAGGCGGGTGTTCGGCGATTCGGGGCGTCCAATGCGAGCGATTGATGCTATGGCGCGGGGCGCCGAAACACTGCTGAACGCGCTCATGGTATTGGCTCTGGTCAGCATGATCGTGCTGGTGTTTGTCAACGTGGTGCTGCGTTATGGCTTTAACAGCGGTATCTCAGTCAGCGTCGAACTGTCCCGCTTTGCCTTCGTCTGGGTGACCTTTCTCGGTGCCGTGGTGGCGCTGTTGCGACAGCAGCACCTGAGCGTGACCACCCTGGTGGAACGCTTTTCGCCTGTGTTGCAGACCGTGCTGAACTGGCTGGTTACTCTGGCCATGCTCGGGTGCACTGTCATGCTGGTGATTGGCAGCTACAAGCAGACGCTGCTGAACTGGGACAACCTGTCGCCTATCAGCGGTATTCCGGTGGGCGTGTTTTATGCCGCCGGGCTTCTTGCCGGTGTACTGATGTCCATCATCCTGGTGTTTCGCCTCTTTATTCCGCCAGCCCCGGCTACAGAACACGCGGAGATCGATTAATCATGACAATCACACTCTTTATAGGTTCGCTGCTCGCTGCCATTGGTCTGGGTGTGCCGATCGCCTTTGCGCTGCTGGTCAGTGCCGTGGTGCTGATGCTTCATCTGGATCTGTTCAATTCCCAGATCCTGGCCCAGAACCTGGTCAATGGTGCCGACAGCTATACCCTGCTGGCAATCCCATTCTTTCTGGTGGCGGGGGAGGTCATGTCCCGCGGTGGTCTGTCCAAGCGCATTGTCAGCCTGGCGATGAGTATGGTCGGGCATCGCAAGGGTGGACTGGGCTTTGTCGCCATCTTTGCCGCCATCATCATGGCCAGCCTGTCCGGCTCGGCCGTGGCGGATACCGCAGCGCTGGCCAGCATGCTGCTGCCGATGATGCGCCAGGCCGGTTATCCGCTGGGGCGTTCGTCCGGCCTGATGGCGGCCGGTGGCATTATCGCCCCCATTATTCCACCGTCGATTCCACTGATTATCATTGGTGTTGCCGGCGGCATTTCGATCAGCAAGCTGTTTCTGGCCGGCATTGTGCCGGGTCTCATCATGGGGGCAACCCTGGTGGTGATGTGGTTGCTGATGACGCGAAACGAAGACCTGGTGGTTGCCGAGAAGGCGAGCGGGCGCGAGCGCCTCAAGGCACTGCGCGAGAGCTTCTGGGCCATCCTGTTGCCGGTCATCATTATCGGCGGTATCAAGACCGGTATCTTTACGCCGACCGAAGCCGGTGTCGTGGCCGCGGTTTATGCGATCTTCGTCTCGACCGTTGTTTATCGTGAGCTGAATCTGGTGCAGTTGTACGAGGTTCTGACCCAGGCCGCTCGCAGCACCGCCATTGTCATGTTTCTGGTGGCGGCGGCAATGGTGGCGTCCTGGCTGATCAGCATCGCCCAGCTGCCACTGCAGGTGGCTGACATGCTGGCACCCCTGGCCAATCACCCGCGATTGCTGATGCTGGCGATCATGGGCGTGGTACTGGTGGTCGGCATGGTGATGGACCTGACGCCAACGATTCTGGTGTTGACGCCGATTCTGATGCCGATCGTCAAACTCGCCGGTATCGACCCGGTCTACTTCGGCATCATGTTCGTACTGAACTGTGCCATCGGGCTGATTACGCCGCCGGTCGGCAACGTGCTGAATGTCATCACCAGTGTTGGCAAAATCAAGTTTGAGAAGGCGGTAGCCGGGGTCTTCCCGTTCGCCATGGCCTATCTCGTCATTCTGCTGCTGTTCGTAGCGTTTCCTCAGATCATTATCTGGCCCATGCAGTGGCTGGCCGGTTGATGCGAGCTTCCGGCGCAGCGGCACCGGGAACCGCCAATCTCAACCACCACGAGCGGCCGGTGACCACTTCTGGCTGTTACACCGCAATCTGGTGTGGCAGTCAACTGCAGGCCCCTTTCTGTTGCCACGGGATTGACCCATGATCGAACTGCAAGGACTGATTGATTCGCACCACCATTTCTGGGCACCGGGCAGCGGTATCGATTACCCCTGGCTTGGCGACAACCCGGTGGCGGATTTTTTCCTCGGCGACTACAGCGCTATCCGCCGCCCTTTTGAACCTGAGGATCTGCGTCGCCTGGTACCGCCGGGCTACCGGCTACTCGGCAGTGTGCATTGTGAAGCGGAGGCCGCACGGCCCCAGGCGGTGGCTGAAACCCGATGGATCACCGATCTGAGTGCGCATCAGGGCCTGCCGTCGGC
>JBFGZM010000257.1:0-5640 GCA_041586815.1 Marinobacterium sp.
AAATTTTAACTATCAGGAGTCGCTGTTTATACTGGCTCCAGATAATCAGAACACTCAATCAGGCAAGGAGTAGAGCATGAGCAATCAGCCCATTCAGATTGGCATTCCGGAAACCGAGCGCAAGGCCATTGCGGACGGCCTCAGTCGCCTGCTGGCCGACTCTTACACACTCTATCTGCAGACGCACAATTTTCACTGGAACGTGACCGGCCCGCAGTTTCGCGAACTGCATCTGATGTTCGAAGAGCAGTACAACGAGCTTGCCCTGGCTGTTGATGAAGTGGCTGAGCGTATTCGCACCCTGGGCGCTGTGGCGCCGGGCACCTACAAGGCGTATGCCCGCCTGAGCTCAATCGAGGAAGTCGATGGTATTCCGCCGGCCGCCGAGATGGTACAGCTGTTGACGCTGGGGCACGAGCAGGTGGTACGGACCTGTCGTGAAGTATTGAAAGTGGCGCAGGATGCCGATGACGAGTCCACCGCCTCGCTGGTATCCGACCGCATGCGGATTCACGAAAAAACTGCCTGGATGCTGCGCAGCATGGCCTGATCAGGCACCCGATTGGCGGCTTCGAGCGTTTTGCCGGTCTTTGGACCGGGAGGTGCTTGAAACGCCGCCACTGATCAAAAATGTAGTTACGCTGGCAGCGGGTACATCGAGACGCTGGATTCGGGTTTTGGGTACCACAATCAGGTTGCCGGCAAAGTTGTAGGATTGCGGCAAGTACACCGCAACATCATCATCCAGGCCGAAGTCTGCCATGGATGCCTGGGTAACAAACCCCATCAGGCGTACCGTATTATCTTCGTTGACACTGACCAGTACGGGTGAGTCGAAGCGTTTTTCATCCCCCAGGATTGCGCCGAACAGATCTTTCAGCGAGCTGTACAGCATCTTGACCACCGGAATGCGATCAAGCAGGGCATCAACGCGGCCAAGCAGAAACTTGCCCAGATAGTTGGATGCAACAAGTCCTGTCAGGATGATAATGGCAAAGGTTACGCCTATGCCGGTCAGTGTGACCAGCCAGCCAGACTCGACACCCGGGAACAGCCGGCCCGTAAGCGCGCCAACGGCATAGAACAGGGTTTCATTCAGTGCGGTAAATATCAGGAAAACGAGGTAAACGGTCAGTACTGCAGGCAGCAATAGCAGCAGTCCCTGGAAAAACAGGCGCATTACATAGGTCATTGGGAGTTCCGTCGTCTTGATCCGTTCGGGTTGCATTACTATAAACCCAGATGTCTGAACCGGTCATGTATGGCAGCGATCTCAGGGCTGGTGCGGCCGAGCCAGGTAGCTGGCTGATTGCATTTCCATCAAGCGACTGAGAGTACGACGGAACTCGAATTCCAGCTTTCCCTCGGGATATAGCGATTCCAGGGGCACCTGAATCGAAAGATACAGTTTTACGTTACGGTCATGCAGCTCGTCAATCAGGCTGATAAAGCGCCGTGCAGGATCATCCATGGTGGACCAGCGCAGCTGCCGATTGCCGGTGCTTGTGGGCGTGAAGCTGCCATCTTCAGTGCCCCGGGCCTTGATGCCTTCACGAACAGGCCCCTGCAACAGCGGTACATCGCTGAGCAGTACGGTGTGAAAGCGCCGAGCCAGCTCGATGTAATCCAGTGACGAGCGAGGGCCCAGGCACAGGGTATCGAAGTTCAGCCACACAACCCCTTGGCCCGTGCGACGCACCGGGAGGGTGCGGTTACACAGCTGAACGGAGTCCAGATCGACCGGGCCTGTCCTGGCTGCCGGGGCCTGGCTGGCGAGGGCGAAGCGCTGAACAAGCTGCTCATCCGCTGGCGCCAGTAAGATGACATCGTCCAGAGCGGGGGCATGGCGACGGTGATCCTGGCCTCCATCCAGTGAATGTACCCGGGTGTGTTGTTCCAGCAGTTGAATGGCCGGCACAAAGCGTTGTCGCTGCAAACCGTTGCGATACAGTTCGGATGGAGGCAGGTTGGAGGTGGCCACAAGCACAACGCCCTGACATAGCAACTCATCCAGTAGTCCCGAGAGAAGCATCGCATCGCCGATGTCCGTAACCTGGAACTCATCGAAGCACAGCACGCGATGCGCTTTGGCCAGCTTGCGGGCGATCAGCTTCAGCGGATCGGGTTTTCCGGACTCTTGTGCCAGGGCCTGGTGAACGCGGGCCATAAAGCGGTGAAAATGCAGCCGCAGTGCGAAGCCTGCGGGCAAGGAAGCGTGAAACAGATCCATCAGCAGTGTTTTGCCGCGCCCGACAGGCCCCCACAGATACAGCCCCCGGGGAGCGGGGCGGCGCGGTAATCGGGGACGGTGCATCAGAGACTCGAACAGCTGATCGAGCAGGGCCAGGGCACTCTGCTGTGCCGTATCAGCGACAAAGCAGGTGTGACGAAAATGGGCGTGATAACGCAGGCTTGGGGTCATGTTTCTCACTGTGGTCGGTATCAGGGGGGCTTCGCCGAATGAGGCTCATTTATGCAGCATCATGACCATCTCATAGAGTTGCGGGTCATGCTTGCGGTGCCCGACTATATTACCCAACGGGGCGGGTACAAGGTCGCGCCCCAGGGTGCCGACCATGACATCGGACTGACCGCTCATCAGGTAGCTGATCGCCGCAACGCCCAGGCAGGAAGCCAGTACCCGGTCATGCCCTGTCGGGCTGCCGCCACGCTGAATGTGGCCCAGAATACAAACACGTGGCTCTTCTCCATGCAGGGTTAACTGCTCGGCCAGGCGGCCTGTCAGGCCAGGCTCGGTGCCCTCTGCTACCACGACAATGCCGCTGGAGCCTCGGCCGGTCTTGCGATTGGTGGCCAGGGTATGGCTGATGGACTCCAGTGCTACGGGGTACTCCGGGATCAGGATCATTTCGGCACCGCAAGCGACCCCCACCTGAGTGGCGATAAAGCCTGATTCCCGCCCCATGACTTCAACCAGAAACAGGCGCTCGTGGGACAGTGCAGTATCACGGATTCGATCGATAGCGCCCAAAGCGGTGTTTACGGCAGTGTCAAAGCCGATACTGTCATCAGAGCCATAAACGTCGTTATCAATGGTACAGGGCAGCCCGATTACCGGTATGCCGCATTCCTGGGTCAGCAGGTGAGCACCGGCCAAGGTGCCATCGCCACCGATGCAGATCAGCGCCTGGATGCCGTTTTCCCGCAGGACCTGCGCTGCCTGCATACGCCCGGCGGGGGTTTTGAACGCCTCGCTGCGGCCGCTTTTCAATATGGTGCCGCCACGCTGGATAATGTTGCTGACCGATGTGGATGACAGGCGACGCATGTCTGCACTCAATAGTCCGGCGTAACCCCGCTGTATGCCATAGACTTTCATCTGCTGATTCAGCGCCGCGCGCACCAGTGCCCGAATAGCGGCATTCATGCCGGGGGCGTCGCCACCGCTGGTCAGGATGCCAATGGTGTTGAAGGATGTAAGAGCGGGAGAGTCGGGTAGCCGGTACATAGGTGATTCCACAGTGGTTTGCTTCAACTATAGAAGACGTCATGCAGCCGGTGGCAGCCTTGGTGTCATGGCCAAGAGGGTAGAGCCTCCAGGTCCCTGGTGTGATAGCAGGGCTGGGGACCAGGGGATAACGAGGATGATGCAAAGATGACAGGCCCGTATGCTGAACGTATCGCCACTGCAGTGCTGGAAAAATTCGCCGATTACCGCAGCCGTTTTCAGACCCTTTCCGCGGCGGCACAATTGCGGTTTGAAAAGGCGGACTGGCATGCCATCCAGAAGGCCGGCGCAGCCCGTATTGACCTGTATGAAGACAACTCCGAAGAGGGTGCCAGGGCTATTGTCGAGCAGTTGGGGGACGTGGTGTACGATGCCCGTCTCTGGCACGACGCCAAGCGCTGCTATGCGCTGAAGATACAGCAACGCAGTGACCCGGAACTGGCTGAAACCTTTTACAACTCGATCTACCTCAAGGTCTTCAGGCATCACGAGCTCGACGATACCCACATGTTTATCCGCTCGGCGTACGAGGGCAACCCCATTTGCTCCGGTGTACAGTTTTGTCGCCGGTACACAACACAACAGGGCCTGGTCGCACTGCTGGGCAAGTTGCTTGATGACTATGCCTTCAATATTCCCTGGGAAAACCGGCGCCGGGATATCCGCAGCCTTGCGCGCCATGTTCGCGAGCACATCCCCTTCATCGACATCTCCCGAGACGATGTAAGCGTGGAGGTGATGCGTAGTGTGTTCTTTCGCAACAAGGGTGCCTATATAGTGGGGCGCATCAATCATGCCAGTGGCGCCATGCCGTTTATCCTCCCCGTACTGCACAACGGTGCGGGTGCAGTTTATGTCGACTCCCTGATACTCGAAGAGAATGATGTATCGATCATTTTCAGCTTCACCCGCTCCTACTTCATGGTGGATGTCGATGTGCCGTCCGAGTTCATCGGCTTTTTGCATAGCCTGATACCCATGAAGTCGAAGGCCGAACTGTATTCATCGATTGGCTTTTACAAGCAGGGCAAGGCGGAGTTCTACCGCAGCTTTCTGGACCACCTGGAGGCATCGGACGATCAGTTCATTATTGCGCCGGGCATCAAGGGCATGGTGATGACGGTGTTTACCCTGCCGTCATTTCCGGTGGTCTTCAAGCTGATCAAGGATCGCTTCTCATCCTCGAAAAATGTCACGCGCGCCACAGTGAAAGAGAAATACCGGCTGGTAAAGCGCCATGACCGGGTGGGGCGTATGGCCGATACCCAGGAATTCACCAATTTCCTGTTCCCGCGCAATCGCTTTTCCATGGAGCTGATCGACGAGCTGCAAAAGGTCGCCGCATCTTCGGTCGAAGTCGAGGGTGACCTGGTCACCATCCGGCACCTGTGGGCGGAGCGTCGCATGACGCCACTGAATATCTATATCGATCAGGCGTTGGCCTGTGATGATGAAGCAGATCTGTTTCATGCGATTAACGAGTTCGGCAAGGCGATCAAGCAGCTGGCCGCTGCGAACATTTTTGCCGGCGACATGCTGTTCAAAAACTTCGGCGTGACGCGGCATGGTCGGGTCGTCTTCTATGATTATGATGAAATCATGTATCTGACGGACTGCAACTTCCGGCGTATTCCTGAAGCCATGTATCCCGAGCAGGAAATGTCGGGTGAGCCCTGGTACTCCGTTGGCGCGAACGATGTCTTTCCCGAGGAGTTCAGCATCCTCACTGCCTGTAATGCCAGGGTGCGGCGTATCTTCAATGAGTTGCATGGCGACCTGCTGGACGCCGCCTTTTGGCAGGGAATGCAGGATCAGGTGCGCAACGGCGACATCATCGACGTTTTCCCCTACCGCAAGATCAAGCGCTTTGCTCGCAGCACGACAACACCCGGTAGTGATTACGGCTAGTCTTGAGGTCAGGTGACAGCCAGATTAAATAAATATGACATGGCTGTTGACACCAGATTCCCCGTGAGTAAAATAGCCCCACTTTCGAGGCGCAGCCAGCCAACAGCGGCTTTGCATCGAACAGCAAGTCGGAAGTAAGTGGTTGATTTCTGTAAGAAATTGGCCGGTGTTATCGGCTTGTGAGTCACTCGTTTTTCTCCTCGGCCACGGTCGAAAATGTTGAAAAAAAGAGTTGACTTAAAACACCGAGTCGCTAGAATATG
>JBFGZM010000258.1:0-5629 GCA_041586815.1 Marinobacterium sp.
CGCGCCTGCAGCTACAAGGGCGAGGTCGAATACGACACCATCAGAGACATCAAACAGGCCGTATCACTACCGGTCTTCGCCAACGGCGACATTCGCAGCCCGGAACAGGCCCGCAAGGTGCTGGACTATACCGGTGCCGATGCGGTGATGATCGGCCGCGCCGCCCAGGGTCGCCCCTGGGTATTGCGCGAAATCGATCATTTCCTGCGCTCGGGCTGCACGCTGGAAGCGCCGAGCCTGGCTGAAATCAAGGGAATTCTGCTCGAGCATGTGCAGGGACTTCACCAGTTTTACGGTGACTACATGGGTGTGCGCATCGCGCGCAAGCATGTGGGCTGGTACCTGCAGGCCGAACAGGGTGGCAGTTGCTTTAGACAAGCATTCAATCAGTTGGAAACAGCAGACGACCAGTTCGCCGCTATCGACGACTTTTTTGCCCAGTGGGCTAAAAGCGGCACAGCGGCCTGATCACAGGCAATGGACAGACACGCAAAGTGGATATTAAAGAACTTAAACAGCCGACACTTGCCACGCAACAGCCACAGGACACGCGCACTCAAACGCTGCGTGACAATGTGCACCAGTCTCTGACGCACTACTTCAAGCAGCTGGACGGCCAGCCGGTAACCGACGTCTACCAGATGGTTCTGGCAGAAGTCGAAGCACCGCTGTTCGAAACCGTGATGGCCTATACCAAGGACAACCAGACCAAGGCTTCCCAGCTGCTGGGTCTGAACCGCGGAACTTTGCGCAAGAAGCTG
Organism: Marinobacterium sp.; assembly: GCA_041586815.1. Lineage (GTDB taxonomy): Bacteria > Pseudomonadota > Gammaproteobacteria > Pseudomonadales > Balneatricaceae > Marinobacterium_A. The sequence goes on from JBFGZM010000258.1 coordinate 762, forward strand.
AAGCAGTACGGACTGCTGTAACAGACTCACTTCGTTAACCGGAAACCGGAAACCCGAATTACCATGGCAGAGCAACACAGCACCCAGGTTCGCCGCGCACTGATCAGTGTGTCGGACAAGACCGGCATCGTCGAATTTGCACAGGCCCTCGCGGCCCAGGGCGTCGAAATCCTCTCCACCGGCGGCACTTTCAAGCTGCTGCGCGAGCAGAACGTCAACGCGGTTGAAGTCTCCGACCACACCGGCTTTCCCGAAATGATGGACGGGCGCGTCAAGACTCTGCACCCGAAAATTCATGGTGGCATTCTGGGCCGTCGCGGCATCGATGATGGCGTGATGCAGGACCATGGCATTGCACCGATCGACATGGTGGTGGTCAACCTCTACCCCTTCGCCCAGACCATTGCCCGGGCGGATTGCGATCTGCCCATGGCGATTGAAAACATCGATATTGGCGGCCCCACCATGGTGCGATCCGCTGCCAAAAACCACAAGGATGTTGCGATCGTCGTCAACTCGAGCGATTACGACGCCATTCTGGCCGAACTGAAAGACGCCGGCGGTCTTAGCCACAAGACCCGCTTCGATCTTGCCGTAAAGGCATTCGAGCACACCGCCGCCTACGACGGCATGATCGCCAACTACCTGGGCGCCATCGTCGATGGCAGTGAGGAGACACCGGCCGAGTTCCCGCGTACCTTCAACACCCAGTTCGTCAAGGCACAGGACATGCGCTACGGCGAGAACCCGCACCAGAAAGCGGCCTTCTACGTTGAAGCCAATCCGGCGGATGTCGGCATTGCCACCGCGCGCCAGCTGCAGGGCAAGGAACTGTCCTACAACAATGTCGCCGATACCGATGCCGCCCTTGAGTGTGTCAAGAGCTTCGTCAAGCCGGCCTGCGTCATCGTCAAGCACGCCAACCCCTGCGGTGTGGGCGTCAGCCCCGAAGGCGGCATTCGCCAAGCCTACGAGCTGGCCTACGCCACCGATACCGAATCGGCCTTTGGCGGCATCATCGCCTTCAACCGCGAGCTGGACGCCGACACCGCCCAGGCCATCGTTGATCGCCAGTTCGTTGAAGTCATCATTGCACCGAGCATCAGCCAGGACGCCCGTGCCGTGGTTGCGGCCAAGGCCAACGTGCGCCTGCTGGAGTGTGGCCAGTGGTCTGCCGATCGCGTGACCGATCTGGACTACAAGCGCGTTAATGGCGGCCTGCTGGTACAGAGCCGTGACACCGGCATGATCGCTGCCTCCGACCTGAAAATCGTGACCCAGCGCGCGCCAAGCGAAGCCGAAGTACACGATCTGATCTTCGCCTGGAAAGTGGCCAAGTTCGTCAAGTCCAACGCCATTGTCTACGCCAAGAACCGCCAGACCATCGGTGTCGGCGCCGGCCAGATGAGCCGCGTCAACTCCGCCCGCATCGCCGGCATCAAGGCAGAGCACGCAGGATTGCAGGTCGCGGGTGCCGTCATGGCATCCGACGCCTTCTTCCCGTTCCGCGACGGTATCGACAATGCGGCCAAGGCCGGCATCACTGCGGTGATCCAGCCCGGCGGTTCCATGCGCGATGACGAAGTGATCAAGGCAGCCGACGAAGCCGGCATCGCCATGGTCTTCACCGGCATGCGTCACTTCCGCCACTAAGGCGTGCGAGGAGATTCCATGAAAGTATTGATCATCGGCTCCGGCGGGCGTGAACACGCCCTGGCCTGGAGCGTTGCACGCGATGCGGCCATCGAGAAAGTCTTCGTGGCACCGGGCAATGCTGCCACTGCCAACGAAGCCAAACTCGAAAACGTTGCCATCGATGTAATGGATCAGGATGCACTGGTGGCCTTTGCTCACCAGAACACCGTTGGCCTCACCATTGTTGGCCCGGAAGCACCGCTGGTTGCGGGCGTTGTCGATCGCTTTCGCGCCGAAGGCCTGGCCATTTTTGGCCCCAGTGCCGCCGCCGCGCAGCTTGAAGGTTCCAAGGCCTTCACCAAGGATTTTCTGGCACGCCACCAGATCCCGAGCGGTGAATACCAGAACTTCACCGAGATAGAGCCTGCCCTGGCCTACGTGCGTGAAAAAGGTGCGCCCATTGTCGTCAAGGCTGATGGCCTTGCCGCCGGCAAGGGCGTTATCGTCGCCATGACACTGGAAGAAGCCGAAGACGCCATCCGCGACATGCTCGCGGGCAATGCTTTTGGCGATGCCGGCAGCCGCGTGGTTATCGAGGAATTCCTCGATGGCGAAGAAGCTTCCTTTATTGTCATGGTAGACGGCGAAAACGTGCTCGCCATGGCCACCAGCCAGGATCACAAGCGTGTTGGCAATGGCGACACCGGCCCCAATACCGGTGGTATGGGAGCCTATTCACCGGCGCCCGTCGTTACGCCCGAGATCCACCAGCGCGCCATGGATGAAGTCATCATGCCAACAGTGCGTGGCATGGCGGCAGAAGGCAATGAGTACACCGGCTTCCTTTATGCCGGCCTCATGATCATGGCCGATGGCACACCCAAGGTTATCGAGTACAACTGCCGCTTTGGCGACCCTGAGACACAGCCCATCATGCTGCGCCTCAAGTCCAGCCTGGCGGATCTGTGCATGGCAGCCATTGAACGCCGCCTGGATCAGGTCAGCATCGAGTGGGACCCGCGTCCCGCCGTGGGTGTTGTCATGGCCGCAGGCGGCTACCCCGGTGACTATCGCAAGGGCGATGTGATCACCGAGCCTGCACAGACGCCGGACGGCAGCAAGGTTTTCCACGCCGGTACTGCCCTGCGTGATGGCCAGGTCGTCACCGCCGGTGGCCGGGTCCTCTGCGTAACGGCGCTTGGTGACACCGTCACCGAGGCACAGCAACGGGCCTATGACCTGCTGCAGCAGGTAAGCTGGGAAGGTGCGTACTATCGTACCGATATCGCCTACCGGGCGATCGCGCGGGAACAGGCCAAGAGCTAACACCCTGACAGAAAGGGGCAAGGGGCAAGGGGCAAGAAAAATGCCGCCATGACTAAGCTCTTCCAAGCCTTTAGCCGCAACACCAAAACAGCTGCCCCAGGGTGGCTGTTTTTGTTTATGATGAGCAACATTCCATATCCTTCGGATCAGGTAATCCCATGACCTTTACCCTGTGGCTCACTTTGCTCGCCGCCGCCACCCTGATCAGCCTGTCACCGGGTGCCGGTGCCGTCACCGCCATGAGCTACGGTCTGAGCCAGGGCACCGCTCGTGCACAGCCGGCAATCCTCGGACTCATTTGCGGTTTTGGCATCCAGATCATCATCGTAGGTATCGGATTAGGCAGCCTGATTGCAGCCTCAGTCACCCTCTTTAGCGTCATCAAATGGATAGGTGTCACCTACCTGGTCTGGCTCGGTCTCCAGAAGTGGCGTGACCGGGGGGAGCTGACACTGGAGCAGGGGCGTCCATCCAGCTGGCGCCGGGCCTTTGGCCAAAGTGTTCTGATCAATATCACCAACCCCAAGGGGCTGGTGTTCCTGATCGCACTGATTCCACAGTTTCTGGACCCAGTGCAGCCGCAGTTGCCACAGCTGCTGATTATCGGCGTCACCCTGGTCGCCGTCGACTGGTGCGTCATGACTGGATATAGTCTGTTGGCATCAAGGCTGCGCCACCTGATGCAGGACGCCCGGGCACGCAGAACCCAGAACCGGATTACCGGCAGCGCTCTGATCGGCGCGGGTCTGGTACTGTCGGGCGCCCAGCACTGAGCCTGAGCCCGCAGTGTGACACGGAGTACCACAAGGAAATGGATCAATCTATGCACTCGGAACGACTCAGCATAAGGCCCCTGATCGTTGGCATCCTGCTGGCTTTGACTCTGGCGGGCTGCAGCAGCCGCCAGGCGCAGGAAGACATTGCCCGACCCGAATCTCCCTATTGCCTGCGCAGTGGCAATGCAGAATCCTTCAGCTGCGATGCAGCCTTGCCGACTGACACTCCCCCTGCATCGACCACCCCGGGGCGCCGCAGCACGATAGAAGATGATGCGCTGTACGCGGAGCTCGCAGAGATAAAAAGCTGGCTCAACAGTGAAAAGGACGAGCATGCCGACAGCAACAGCAGCAGCGACGAGTCCGATGTCGTACTCAGCGCCCCTGTTGCCACTGCTGAATCTCCAGACCCCACTCCCGCCCCCCCGCTGCCCAGGCTACAGGCCGATGCCCGCTACCGCCTGATACTGGATGAGGCCCAGTCGCTGTACCGCGAAGGCTTCTATCAGCACGCCCAGACCGAGCTGAGGCAACTGATCGAACTCTATCCCGACCGCCCCGAAGCCTATAACAACCTGGGTGTCATGCTGGCGGAGTCGCGCCAGTACAGCGACGCCATCGTTCAGCTGCAGCAGGCCCTGGCGACCCACCCCCATTACGCCCGCATCCACGCCAATCTGCGCAATCTCTATGCCGAACTGTCCAAGAGTACCTACAGTGATGCCCTGGGCCTTGGTCGCCAACGCCCGGCACCGCGGCTCGATATGCTCGAGGCAGGCCTGGATGCAGACGATGCCACCTCGATAACCGGCGATGTCGGACACACCCTGGAGGCCTGGGCGAAGAGCCCGGCGCTGGCGGCGGAACAGCGCGCCGCGCTCTATATTCCGGGCTTCAGACCCAACAGCAAAACCGGTCATGCACAATGGCTGCAATCACTGACAATGCCGTCACCGCCCTTGCAACTGCAAGCCTATGAGCTGGCTGTCATGACACCGGACTGGGTCGAAGTCACGCTCCAGGCCGGCCCGCTGCCCCCCGCCGAAGGTTCCGCTGTGCACCGCGTACTCAGCCTGATTCGCATGGATTCCCGCTGGCTGATCAGTGCAGAAAATCCGCTGCAGTAGCAAC
>JBFGZM010000259.1:0-5626 GCA_041586815.1 Marinobacterium sp.
CGCCCGCTTACAGGGGCCAGCAGTGGTCTGCCCTTTGGCGGTATTGGCCGCAGTGGCAACCACAGACCCAGCGCCTGGTATGCGGCAGACTACTGTGCCTATCCGGTCGCCTCCCAGGAAGCAGAACGGCTCGACATGCCCGCCACCCTGCCACCGGGCCTGACGCTTTAGGCTTTGTATTTTGAACCTTGAGCATTGGTTATTGGTTATTAGTCATCAGGATTGACCCTTGGCCCTCGAGCCTTGGCCCTTGGCCCTTGGCCCTTGAACCTTGAACCTTGAACCTTGGCCCTCGAACTTTGGCCCTCGAACCTCGAACCTCGAACCTTGGACCTTGGACCTTGGACCTTGGACCTTGGCCCTCGAACCTTGATCCTGTTCAGGCCACCGGTAGCCGAATCAGCAGCTCCAGCCCGCCTGCGGGATGGTTACGCGCCTCGATGCTGCCGCCCAGAATGCGCAGTGCCCGGCGCGCAATGCTCAGCCCCAGCCCGTAGCCGTCTGATGCAACATTGCTGCGCTGACGGAAGAAGGGATCGAAAAGTTGCTCCAGCGTATCCTCAGGCACACCGGGACCCTGGTCCCGAATCCGCAGCTCGTGCTGCCTGCCGACCGTTGCGTGCGTTAACTCGATGGCCGTGCCCACAGGCGTATGCTTGAGTGCATTATTGAACACATTGCCCAGCGCACGTTCCAGCAGCTGGCGATTGCCCCGCACCCGGCAACTTTGCGGCAGCTCAAACGACAACGGCCGGTCTGGCTGCTGAAAGCGGATATCCTCCATCAGCTCCATCACCAGTTCGTACACACTGAAGGCCTCAGCAACCGGTTCCAGCGCTTCAAGACGCGACAGTGACAGTATTTCGGTGATCAGCCGGTCAATGCGACCACACTCACGGTTCAGGCGCTGCAGCAGCGGGTCGTTTTCCCCCAGCCGCTGTTCCAGCAGCCCGGCTGCGGCCTGCAATCGTGCCAGGGGCGCCCGCAGTTCGTGGGAGACATCCTGCATAAGGCGCTGGCTGGCTCCCAGAGTGCGTTCGACATAGTCCGCCATGGTATCGAACTCCCGCGCCAGCTCACCGATCTCATCCCCCCGGACAGCCAGCTTCTGATCGGTTCGCACCGCAAGGTCGCCCTGGGCAAGCGCCCTTGTATGCAGACGCAAACGCTTGAGCGGTCTCACCACCAGCCAGGTCAGCAGCAGGCTGGTCAGGGCCGACACCAGCAGGATCAGCACGATCTGTACCGACACCAGCAAACCGAGGAAACGGCCAAACTGTTCCCGCTGCGGCCAGGCTCCTACCTGCACGCGGTAGCGCCGGCCGGACTCGGAATCCAGCTCGAACGTCAGCGCAGGACTGGCTCCAGGGCCGCGCTGCGGCAGGGTATCGAACACCGGGGAGTTGCTGCCAAGCTCCGTAATACGCAGGCCGGGTATGCCCCGGGGTGGCTTGCGCTGCAACCGTTCGAATCCTCGGCCCTCCTCATGGCGCTCCAGCATACGCTCGGCCAGGGCGCGGGCACGGGTTTCATGTACCTCGGCATCGCGCTCGTCAAGCGACATGCTGCCCACGATCACCGCCGTGGCCAGGACCACCAGTACGCTGCTGAGCCATATGGCCAGAAAGATCTTCCAGTACAGGCTGCGATACCACCTCATCGCGCCTCCTGCACCAGCATGTAGCCTTCCCCACGCAATGTTTTAATCAGTTCCTGCGTATCGCCGGCGCGCTGCAGCTTTTGCCTCAGCCGGCTGACGTGTACATCAATGGCGCGGTCATAGGCCGTCAGCGGGCGGTGCAGGACACGTTCGGTCAATTCCGCCTTGGTCATGACCCGGCCGGCATTGTGCAGCAGATAGGCAAGCACGTTGAACTCGGCGCTGGTCAGCTCAACCGGCACACCGGCCACTCGCACTTCGCGCTGCCCCGGATCCAGGCGGATAGCGTGCAGCTCGACAGGCTGTTGCGGAAATTCGGTCTGTTGACCGGCCTGATCGCTACGTCGGCGAATGGCACGGATGCGGGCCAGCAGTTCGCGCGGATTACAGGGCTTGCCGAGGTAATCATCGGCGCCCATTTCGAGCCCCAGAATACGATCGATTTCCTCGCCGCGGCCTGTCAGCATGATAACCGGCAACTGCACCCGCGGGCGCAGCTGCTGCAGCAGCTCCAGGCCGCTCTGGCCTGGCATCATCACATCCAGCACCATCAGGCTATAAGGGTGACTGCCCTCCAGCCGCTCAACTGCTTCAATCGCATTATGGGCGTAGTCTATTTCATAACCTTCATGACGCAGGTAGTCGCCCAGCAGCTCACACAGTTCGACATCGTCATCCACCAGCAGCAGTCGTTCTTTCATACCGATTCCTCAACCCGTTCAGCACCATGATAACCGGCCCCTCCTGCTGACACAGAAGCTTTACCAAACTTTACAGGGTAATAAACCCGGCTGGCACGGGCCTGCGCCATATGCCACCTGCTGGAGACTGCAGGTCTGCACCATCAGCACCTAACGCAAACCAGCATCTGGGAAAGATACTATTGAACAATCCGGGCTTGGCGACGGGCAGCCCGAGCCGGTGCAAGCAAGCACCGGTGGCTCAATCGCAGGAGCATTATCCCGTGGAAACGGAGGCGGCGGTGAACGGCAAAAAGGATCTCCTCTGGACGGTTGTTCCTCAGGATAATCCTGTATTGGCAGAGACAATGAACGTTTGCAGAGACACTCTGTCGGGACTGTATTCGCACACGACAAGGCGCGAGTGGCGCATCAGGTTGCTCACAAATGTGTAACGAGCAACGCCCTATTGTGCGAAACAGCCCCTGGGGTCAGGCTTGATCACCGCCTTCAAGCCACGGCCTTAATATTCCTGACCCGTTCAACCGTCACTGCTACCGGCCTGCAGACAGTGCTGCATACCGGGGAATGGTCCCTGGAAAAGGCGATCAGGTCGTCGAGCTCCTCGTCGCTGCAATCAGCTTCGATATCCATGCGGATTCGGATTGACTCATAGCCGGCGCTTACCGCATTGTCCAGCGCAAGCAAACCCTGTAAATCAATATTGCCTGTCAGCTCAGTTGAAAGTTTATTGATCTGGATACCTCGTGCTGCCGCGTGCAGCACCGTCGTGGTAGTGACGCAGCCGGCCAGCGCATGCATCAGGAACTCGACCGGGTTGGCGCCTTCATTCTGGCCCAGAAGTACTGGCGGCTCACCGTTGGTGAAAACAAACGGTTCGCTACGCGACGCATCTTCGACGCCTGCACCAAAGAAATCCTTGATGGTCGAGCGGTTCTCCCCTCCATTGATCCACTGGTTGCGAGCCCGGAACTCAAACCTTGCCAGCGACGGGTCGCTCTTCAGGGCCTCAATAGTCTGGTGCATCTGCTCCAGACTTAAACCATTGCGGATGTTATTGCCTTGAGTGTTCATTATGCATTTTCCTTACCGAATCAATTGATTTCGATAACACCGGCCGGGATAGACAACTCGATCCAGTCGGCTTGTATACATAATAGAACCTGGCAACGGCTCTGATACGCGGATTCAAAAAGTATTTGTGCTACCCGCTTTCTCAATTCAGCAGGAGCTGTTCCGCTCGCAGAGCCTGTGCACCATTTCCCCCCTGCCAGAGCCAAACCCCGCGATAAAACACCCCCTGGCAACGTCGCTATCCGCCACTTCTGACAGCTTTACCCAACTTTACAATGCCGTAACCCAAGTTTGCGGGCCGATACCGGATACTGGACTCATCAAAACGCAACACAACATATCCGCAACAGGAGAGACACCATGCGCAAATCCATGATGATAGTTCTGACCGCTCTGACACTGGCTGGCACCGCAAGCGGTCTGGCGCTGGCCCACGGCAAGGATGACGGCGACCGCCACGAGCGGCACCAGGAAAAACGCCTTGAACGCATGGCAAAGGCCCTCGAACTGACCGATGAACAGCAGGCACAGGTAAAAGAATTGATGGCCGAACCTTCCGATCGAAAGGGTGATCGCGACGCGCAGCGTGAACTGCATCGCCAGATTCGCGATCTCGACACCAGCGCCGCCGATTACGATACACGCCTCGATGGCCTGATCCAGCAGGCGCAGCAGCAACTGGACGAAAACATCCGTGCACGCCAGGCCAAACGCATTGCCATGGAGGAGATTCTCACCGACGAGCAGGAAACCAAAATGGCCGAAATGATGCAAAAGCGCATGGAGAAAATGGAAAAGCACGGTCGCCGCGGTGGCGATCATCACCAGGGCGAGTAAGTGAAAGCTTGCCCAACTGAAACCCCTTTCCCCTGCGTGAGCGGCCCCCGTGGCCGCTCTCTCTGGGCCAGCACATGACAGGAATGCTACTATGTTCGCAAACATGCTGAGAAAACTGCATTTTCTGCTGCTTGGCAGCACTGCGCCACGACAGCAACCCAAGACGCTCACAGACGCGGCACCGAAGCAGGATCTCTGGCGGCAAGCCGCCTGAAGTCTGACGAATAATGTCTGACCCTGTGAGCAGAGCCGTACAGCTGCAAGACAACAGAGCCCCAGGCGATGAACACTGTGATGAACTCAACTCTGAAAACAGTACTGCTGGCGACAGGCCTGCTGCTCGGCGCCCAGGCACAGGCCGGCAACCTTGCCTGTGACCCGCGGGATTTAATGCTTGGCCCGGACAACCAGAGTCCCGCCTTTTCCATCCAGGGCCCGCTGCTGCGCATGCATGGGCTGACCCCGGATTCCACTGCCTATTTACAGCCTGTCGGTACCGGTGCAGACGGGGAACCCCAGGACCGCGGGACTCGCTCTCGATCCGAACCTGGAACCCAGCAGGGGCAGTCCCAACTGAACACCCCCGACTTCCTGTGCCCGCCGCAACAGTTGGCACCGCTCGACTCGAATCCGGCGCAACAACGCGCCCAGCAGCGTATCTGGCTTTAGCAGCCTGCTATCTGCCAAACGCCGAGTCCAGCTCCGGCAGTACAGCGCCCTGCCAGTGAAAGGGCACCGGCACAACGGCCCCCGCAACAGAGGTGACAGCGGCTTTATCCAGGCTTTCAGAGCGTAGTGTCATAAACCCGCACTATTCAGCTTTCGCCCCGTCGTAGGCGGCGACCATCTCCTGTGCTAGTGCTCGAACGTCCGCTGCGCTGCGTCCAGGCTTGTACAACGCCGAACCGATGCCAAAGCCCTGAGCACCTGCAGCTAGCCACTGGGCGAAGTTGTCGGCACTGGCACCACCTACGGCATACACAGGCACCGCCGCTGGCAAGACTGCACGCATGGCGGCAACGCCGGAGGGACCAATGATCGAGGCCGGGAAGAACTTCAGGCCATCGGCGCCGTTTGCCAGGGCGGCAAAGCATTCACTGGGTGTAAAAACCCCCGGGTAGGACAACATGCCCCTGTCCTTGGTGGCACGAATTACGTCCAGATCACAGTTGGGGGAAATGATCATGCGGGCACCGGTCTGGGCCACGGCTTCAACATCGTCCACCGTCAGCACTGTGCCGGCACCAAAGGTTGCCTGGCCGTCGAAGGCCTTCACCATGCGGCTGATGCTGTTCAGCGGGTCCGGCGAGTTGAGCGGTACCTCGATCTTGGTAATGCCCGCCTCGATCAGGAC
>JBFGZM010000260.1:0-5614 GCA_041586815.1 Marinobacterium sp.
ACCCTTGCCAAGCGCGATGGCACGCAGACCGTTGCGGTTTATTTCCACCGGAATGGCGTGGCGTGCATCGGTAATCATCATGACACGGCTGGTATAGTGACTGGCTTCGACCACCTGACCGATCACACCGCCGGCATCCAGAACCGCCTGGCCAATGTAGGCCTGATCCTCGGCACCGCGGTTGACGATCACCTGATGCAGGAAGGGGTCGGGATTCACGCCAATCAGTTCGGCCAGCATGACCTCGTCCTTCACCCTGTCCTTGCCATCGAGCAGCTCGCGCAGACGCAGATTCTCCGCTGTCAGGGCGGATATCTGCTGCACCTTGCGCTCCAGCAGCAAGGCTTCGGACTTGAGGCGCTCATTTTCCTTCAGCAGGGTGGTGCGATCCACCAGCACGCCGGACAGGTCATCGGCAACCCGACCGGGTACGTCGACCATCCATTGCAGGGGTGTTATCAGCAGCGAAAGATAGGCGCGCGTATCACGCATCTTGGACCAGTTGAGGTCGGCGATGATGAGCAGGAGCGCCATCAGCACCAGCACAACGAAGAGGGCACGGGGCGAGCCGCCCCTGAAAATCAGCTTAATGGGACACCTCGCAGCGGCCGCCACTGTGTCCCGGTCGGATTGAACAGGCTGTAAAGACCATCAAACCACTATTCGTAGGAGAGTAACTCAAAGGCACGATTGTCGAGCATTTCCAGCGCCTTGCCACCACCACGGGCGACACAGGTCAGCGGATCTTCAGCGACGATCACCGGCAAGCCCGACTCTTCGCTGATCAGTCGGTCGATATTGCGCAGCAGGGCACCACCACCGGTGATGACGATACCGAACTCGGCGATGTCCGCAGCCAGCTCCGGCGGGCACTGTTCAAGCGCGCTTTTCACCGCCTGGACGATAGCCGCCAGCGGCTCCTGCAGCGCTTCAAGCACTTCGTTGCTGTTGAGCGTGAAACGGCGCGGGATGCCCTCAGCCAGGTTGCGGCCACGAATGTCGATTTCGAGTACTTCGGAGGTCGGGTACGCCGTACCCACTTCCTGCTTGATCCGTTCCGCCGTGGCATCCCCGATCAGGGAACCGTAATTGCGACGCACATAGGTGACGATGGCTTCATCGAAACGGTCACCACCGACCCGCACAGACTCGGCATAGACGATACCGTTCAGGGAGATCACCGCAATTTCGGTAGTACCACCACCGATATCCACCACCATGGACCCCCGGGCCTCGTCCACCGGCAGGCCGGCACCGATTGCCGCCGCCATGGGCTCCTCGATCAGGTAAACCTCGCGGGCACCGGCACCAAGAGCCGACTCCTTGATGGCACGACGTTCAACCTGCGTTGACTTGCAGGGCACGCATACCAGGACACGGGGGCTCGGCGTCAGGAAGTTGCCTTCATGTACCTTGGCGATGAAGTACTGCAGCATTTTTTCGGTGACATGGAAGTCGGCAATAACGCCGTCTTTCATCGGGCGAATCGCGGTGATGTTACCGGGAGTTTTCCCGAGCATGCGCTTGGCATCCATCCCGACGGCAGCCACTGACTTGTGATTACCATTATGCCGAATGGCAACAACAGAAGGTTCGTTCAGCACTATATCTTTGTCACGAACATAAATAAGCGTGTTCGCCGTGCCCAGGTCTATGGACAGATCGCTGGAAAAAAGACCTCGGATTTTCTTGAACATGGGGATGGGGTACCTAAACAGATGCCGCGCGACGCGCTGATTCTGAAAACACGTAACTCTAGCAATGGCAGGGATTTAGAGCAAGGAACAAATATGTTAACTTAGCCGTCTTCCCAAGCACCGCAGAGTGCCGAAAACCTTAAAAATCATTGAGAATTGCAACATGGCTCTAGAGCGTTCCGACGTGGAAAAAATCGCCCACCTGGCGCGGCTGCAAATCCGTGAAAATGAAGTGCCGGGCTATACCCAGACGCTTTCCGATATCCTGGCGCTGGTTGACCAGTTGCAGGCGACCGACACCACCGATGTCGAGCCCATGGCCCACCCGCTGGACGCCGTGCAGCGCCTGCGCGCCGATGTTGTCAGCGAAGCCAATCAGCGCGAGCAGCTGCAAAGCGTCGCGCCGGCGGTGGAAAACGGCCTGTTCCTGGTCCCCAGGGTTATCGAGTAATTACCGCCACGTTCCGAATTTGTGAAGGATACCCACCCCATGTTTGACAAGACACTGGCTGAGCTGGCCGGCGGACTGGCCGCAGGCGACTTCAGCAGCCTTGAACTGACCGAGTCCTGCCTCGCTCGCATCAAGACCCAGGATGCTGCCTACAACAGCTTTATTACCGTCACCGAAGAGCTGGCCCTCGAACAGGCCCGCGCCGCGGACAGCCTGCGCGCCGCCGGCAAGGCCGGTATCTTTACCGGCCTGCCGCTGGCCCACAAGGACATCTTCTGCACCCAGGGCGTTCGCACCAGCTGCGCCTCGCGCATGCTCGACAACTTCATCGCCCCCTATGACGCCACCCTGATCCGCAAGTTCAATGCAGCCGGCGCCGTGACACTCGGCAAGACCAACATGGACGAGTTCGCCATGGGTTCGTCCAACGAGTCGAGTTTCTATGGTCCGGCCCGCAACCCCTGGGATACCGACCGCGTCCCCGGCGGCTCCTCCGGCGGCTCGGCAGCGGCCATCGCCGCCCGCCTGGTACCGGCCGCTACCGGCACCGATACCGGCGGCTCCATCCGCCAGCCTGCGGCACTGTGCGGCATCACCGGCCTCAAGCCCACCTATGGCCGGGTATCGCGCTACGGCATGATTGCCTTCGCCTCCTCGCTGGATCAGGCCGGCCCCATGGCCCGCACCGCCGAAGACGCCGCCCTGATGCTCAATGTCATGGCCGGTTTCGATCCGCTGGACTCCACCTGCGTTGAACAGGACGTGCCGGACTACAGCGCCGGTCTGAACGACAGCCTCGAAGGCCTGCGCATCGGTCTGCCCAAAGAATACTTCGCCGACAACCTGAACCCGGCCATCGCCGAACAGGTGCAGAACGCGATCCGCGAATTCGAAAAGCTCGGCGCCAGCGTCAGGGAAGTCAGCCTGCCGAATACCGCCCTGGCAGTCCCGGCCTACTACATCATCGCCCCGGCCGAAGCCTCTACCAACCTGTCCCGTTTTGACGGCGTGCGCTACGGCTACCGCTGCGACAACCCGGTAGACCTGGAAGACCTGTACAAGCGCAGCCGCGGCGAAGGTTTTGGCGACGAGGTCAAGCGCCGCATCATGGTGGGTACCTATGCCCTGTCCGCCGGCTATTACGATGCCTATTACCGCAAGGCCCAGCAGGCGCGCCGCCTGATCCAGCAGGACTTTATCAAGGCACTGTCCGAGGTGGATGTCATCATGGGTCCGACCACGCCGCAGCCGGCCTTTCGCATCGGCGAAAAGTCCGCCGACCCGGTACAGATGTACATGGAAGACATTTACACCCTGGCACTGAACCTGGCCGGCCTGCCCGGCATGTCCGTGCCCTGCGGCCAGGTAGAGGGGTTGCCGGTGGGACTGCAGATTATCGGCAATTACTTTGCCGAGGCGAAATTGCTGAATGTCGCGCACCGCTTCCAGCAGGCGACCGACTGGCACACTCAGGCACCTGCGAGCATCAAGGGGTAAGGCACGATGGAATGGGAAACAGTAATCGGGCTGGAAATTCATGTTCAGCTCGCCACCAAGACCAAGATTTTTTCCGGCTCCAGCACCGCCTTCGGTGCCGAGCCCAACACCCAGGCCAGCGCCGTCGACCTGGCACTGCCGGGCACCCTGCCGGTGTTCAACGAGAACGCACTGCGCATGGCGGTGATGTTCGGCCTGGCCATTGATGCCGAAATCGGCAAGCGTTCGGTATTCGAGCGCAAGAACTACTTCTACCCCGATCTACCCAAGGGCTACCAGACCACCCAGCTGGCGGAGCCCGTGGTCGGTCGCGGCCATGTGGATATCGAACTGGCGGATGGCCGCACGCACCGCGTACGCATCCACCATGCCCACCTGGAAGAGGACGCCGGCAAGTCGCTGCACGAAGACTTCCACGGCATGACCGGCATCGACCTTAACCGTGCCGGCACGCCGCTGATCGAAATCGTCACCGAACCGGACATGCGCAACGCCGAGGAAGCCGTGGCCTTTGCCCGCAAGCTGCACTCCCTGGTGACATCGCTGGGTATTTGCGATGGCAATATGGCCGAAGGCTCACTGCGCTTTGACGTCAACGTGTCGGTACGCCCCAAGGGCACCGAGACCCTGGGCACCCGCACCGAGACCAAGAACCTCAACTCCTTCCGCTTCATGGAAGAAGCCATCGAGCTCGAAGTCGAACGCCAGATCGATGTAATTGAAGGCGGCGGCGAGATCCGCCAGGAAACCCGCCTCTACAACGGCGACACCAAGGTGGCCCGCGCCATGCGCAGCAAGGAAGAAGCCAACGACTACCGTTACTTCCCCTGCCCCGACCTGCTGCCGATCGTTATCGACGATGACTATATAGAAGCCGTGCGCGCCACCCTGCCGATTCTGCCGGCACAGTGGAAAGCCCGCTTCGTTGAACAGTATGGCCTGTCAGAATACGACGCCAGCGTGCTGTCATCCAACAACGTGCAGGCGGCCTACTTCGACGAAGTTGCCAAAGCCTGCGGTGATGGCAAGCTGGCGGCCAACTGGGTCATGGGCGAGCTGGCCAAACACCTGAACCAGCACGACACCGAGATCCAGGCGTCCCCGGTCAGCGCCGAACAGCTCGGCGGCCTGCTCTCGCGCATCAAGGACAACACCCTGTCTGGCAACATTGCCAAAAAGGTGTTCGAAATCATGTGGTCGGAGGGCGGCAGTGCCGACGAGATCATCGAAGCCAAGGGCCTGAAGCAGGTGACCGACAGCGGCGCGATCGAACAGATCGTCGATCAGGTCATCGCCAGCAGCGACAAGCAGGTGGAGCAGTACAAGGCAGCCGAGCCCGACAAGCGCGGCAAGATGCTGGGCTTCTTTATGGGTCAGGTCATGAAAGCCAGTGGCGGCAAGGCCAACCCCGGCGCCGTGACCGGCATTCTGAAGCAGAAACTCGACGCTCTGTGCGACTAGCAGCGCATCACGCCAGGGCGCTGCACATGCAGCGCCCTGGCGCCTTGCAGCCATGAGTGACATTCAAAGCTTTAATGCCGTATCGCAGCCCGACGCCCGCATACTGATTCTGGGATCAATACCGGGTGTCGCCTCACTAGAGCAGCAACAGTACTACGCCCACCCCCGCAATGCCTTCTGGCCCATCATGGCGCAGCTTCTCGGTTTTGACATCGGCCTGCCCTACAGCGCCCGCCTGCAAACGCTACAACATCACCGCATCGCGCTCTGGGATGTAGTGCACCGCTGCGAGCGCCCGGGAAGCCTGGATCAGAATATTGCCAAGGATTCCGTTGAGGCGAACGACTTTGCGACCTTCTTCCGGCATCACCCGCAGCTCAGGGGAATCTGTTTCAATGGCGGGACCGCCGAAACGCTGTTCAAGCGTCATGTCATTCGGGGCGGCATTTCAATTCCGAACGGGATCGAGATGACTCGACTGCCCTCGACGAGCCCGGCCAATGCCGGT
>JBFGZM010000261.1:0-5607 GCA_041586815.1 Marinobacterium sp.
CGGCAGCCGCCAGGAAGTACAGCCAGAAGAGGGTGTGCAGGTGCTGGAACTGCCGCCGGTGCCGGGCATTCTCGAGCCCATTGTCTACACCCTGCCGCTTCAGCTGCTGTCGTACCACGTCGCCGTGCTCAAGGGTACCGATGTCGACCAGCCGCGCAACCTGGCAAAATCGGTGACGGTGGAATAGCGGCACAGGCTTGATCGGCGGCTTCTGTGAGGAATTAATAAAGATTCATACTGAGGTTCATCTGGGCTTCCTTATTCCCTGTGATCATCCGCTGAGACCCATATGACGGTTGATTGACCAGGCTATGCAGCGCCTCGACAGACTGTTTGATGGCATGCGTGCTGACGGTGGCCGACAGTTAATTCCACTGGAGTGCCTCATTCGCGCTCAGCTTCTGCATGTACTCCATTAGCAGAGAGGAGCGTCAACTGGTCGAACATGCCAACTACAAACTTCTCTATCGCTGGTTTGTGGGGCTAACCAGCGACGATCCGGTGATGGCCTATCAAGGGGCATGTTGGGAGCTAATAGGAAGTAGCCATCATGACATTAGCGAACGCTGGTCAGCCCCGAGTGGCTTCGGCATACTCTGATCTTATATCTGCCTATTTGCTTGATGTGGCGGGCTTTTTCGCCACCTTCTAATGGCATAGTGCCTTCAAGGCGCCCCATGGCCATCAAAAAACTGCGCTTTATTCTTCCCTCTGGGCCAGCTGCTCTTCCTGCTCGGGCTGGCTGCCCCTGTATACCAAACCGCTCGGCTCAGAACCGGTAAAGCTGTTGCGGGTTGTCACCGAGGATTTGCTGTTCTTGCTCGGGTAGCCACTCACTCAATTCCATCAGGCAGCGCTCATAGGTTCGGCCTTCTTCGTGTTGCGTCCAAGGATAGTCGCTACCCCAAATTAGGCGGCTGGGGCCAGCAGCTTGCAGGCGTTGGGCCAGCGGACCGGGCGCGGCATTGAAACGGTATACACCCGAAAGCTTAATCCAGAGGTTGCCGGATTGTAATCCGCATAACAGTGCCTCTGTACCTTCACACTGATCGTTTTCGGGCAGGCCGAAATGATCAGCTACCAAGACAAGGTTCCTGTCGAGCAGAGGCTGGAGCAGTTGTGCCCAGCTTGGCCCTCGCATCTGGATTTCCAGGTGGCAGTCATGACGGCGCAACAGGTCGAACAGCGCATCGTAACGCCCGTCCAGCATCTGGGCCGGATCAGACTGGCCGATCAGGTTTAAGCGCACACCCGTTACCCCCGCTGCCACCATCTGTGCGAATGAATCCTCCCGGATCATGGGATCCACCACTGCAACGCCCCTCAGGCGGTCAGGCCAGAGTTCGAGCATGCCTAGAAGATACTGGTTATCGGTACCCAGGTAGCTGGGTTGCACCAATACGGCGTTGTCGACGCCGCAGCTGTTCATGTCGGCAAACAGCTGCTTCATGGTGCGGCTGTAAGGCGGGGTGTATCGCCTCGGTTCACAGAGTTGACTGAAGGCAGACCATACATGGGTGTGGGTATCGATAGTGGCCACTGGGCGGGCTCCTGCAAAAAGTGAAGTTCAAAAGGTTGCCGCTAGTCCTATAGAGGAGTATAAGTATATAGGTCTTAAATGCAAACCTTATAAAAACAGCCCATGGGGTGCCTATGACTGCTATCGCGGATTCACGTCTGCCACGTTACCTGCTGATTCGTGACCAACTGCACCAGCGGATACTCAGTGGTGAATGGAAGCCCGGCGCGCTAATTGACGCCGAGTCGGTGCTGGCTGAACGCTACGAGGTTGCCCTTGGCACTATGCGCAAGGCCATTGAGCAGCTGGTGAGCGAAGGTCTGCTTGAACGTCGCCATGGTGTGGGCACCTTTGTGCGCCGGGCGAGTTTTGAAACTTCCCTGTTCCGCTTCTTTCGCTTTACATCCGCCACCGGCGAGCGTGTTGTGCCCGAAAGCCAGATTCTTGAGGTGCAGGTAGCCACTGCCCCCGAGGAAGTGCGCCGGCACCTGCAGCTGCCCGCCGGCAGCGAGGTCGTGATGGTTCGACGCCTGCGTCTGATCGACGGACAAGCCGTGCAGTTTGAGGAAATATCCCTGCCATTGCCGCAATTCCAGGCGGTTGCCACGGCCGAGCCTGCAGATATGCCAGCCCTGCTCTATCCCTGGTATGAACAGCAGTGCGGCCAGATTGTCGCCTCGGCCCACGAGGAACTGATGGTAGAAAAAGTGTCGTCAGAGCATGCGCAGTTACTGGCACTGCAGACAGGCGACCCCGCCATTGTGATTGAGCGTGTAGCGCGTGATATCGCCGGAGCCCCTATTGAATGGAGGCGCAGCCGTGGTGCCGCCGAGCGGTTCCACTACCACATCGATATTCGATAAACCAACCCCACCCAACTGAAACAGAGGTCAACAATGATTATAAAAACTTTAGTGGCTGCCTCCCTCGCAGCCGTCACAGCGTTCAGTGTGCAGGCCGAGCCCATCCAGGTGCGCGTTGCCAGCCATGTCTCCGAGTTCTCGCCACTGAAACAGCAGGTAGACCTGTTCACCCAGGGCGTGGAACAGCGCCTGCCCGGGCAGTTCGAGTTCAAGTTCTACCCTTCCGGGCAACTGGGAAACGAGTCCGCCCTGATCACTAACGTCAAGGCCGGCTCGCTGGAAATGGTCGCAGTCGCTTCCGGCGTAATGAAGCTGGACAAGAAGCTTGGAATTTTTGATCTGCCCTGGCTGTTCGACAGCCGTGAACACGTGATGCGCACGATGCAGGGTCCCATGGGGCAGGAAGTACTGAACCGCGTTGAAGACAAGGCCCGGGTCAAGGTTGTTGGCATTTACGAAAACGGCTTTCGGCATGTACTGAACAAGGTTCGCCCCATCAATACCACAGATGACATGGCGGGGCTGAAAGTCCGGGTTTCCGGCGGCAAGTTCCGTGAAAAGGTGTTTGCAAAGCTGGGCGTCCTGCCGCAGAAAGTAGCCTGGTCAGAAACCTTTACCGCACTGCAAACTGGCGTGGTGGACGGTGCGGAAGCGGCGACCTACGGCTTCTACGAGCAGAAGCAGTATGAGGCCGGTGGCTACCTGAGCAAAACCAGCCATGTGTATACCCCAAGCTTCCTGCTGGCTTCCCAGGCATTCTGGAATCAGCTGAACGACGAACAGAAGCAGGTTTTCAATGAGGTAGGACAATCCATTACCGCAGATACCTACCAGGCGGCAGCTGAGCTTGAAACCCGCTACCTGGAAGAAATGGGCACGCAGATCAAGGTGAACGATGTGGCGCTGGAGGCTTTCCAGAAAGCAACCCGGGACACCTATACAGACTACACACAGAGCCAGGGTGAAGACTGGCTGAAATTGATCGACGCTGCTCGCTGATCGGGAGTCAAGACGATGCGACTGTCCATACTGGATCGTATCGTCGCCGTTGTGGCCGGCTCTGCGCTGGTCATTTCGGCTTCGATGCTGCTTATGAACGTGGTTAACCGCTACGCCATTCAGGGCTGGCTGCGTGAGTGGGCCCAAGACGGCACCCTGACCGGTCTGTATACGTTTCTGAGTCGCCATGTCAGCCCCCTGGGTTCCATGGCCGACGAGGTTCCGGGCCTGCTGCTGGTGTGGATCGCATACCTGGGAGCCTACCTTGCCCTGCGCGACGGTGGCCACATTGCGTTTGAAATGGTCGTCGAAAAGCTGCCGGCGAAACTTGCCAGGCTAATGTCGGCGCTAAGCTCAACCCTGGTGCTGGTGTTTCTGGCCATGCTGTTTTACCAGTCGGTACGCATGATCATAATTGATGGTGCCACGGAAATTGAAACGGCGGAACTTGGCCAAGGCTGGTTCATGAGCGCGATTCCGATTTTTGCCGCTTTGATGATCATCGGTGTGGCTTCCCCCTGGTTCTGTAAAAAAGGAGAGCACTGATGGCATGGCTCGTACTTTCTCTGCTGTGCTTGTTAATACTGGTGGGCGTGCCGATCGGTTTTTCGTTGATGCTGACAGCAGCGGCCGCGATGTTGATTTCGGGTATCGATCTAATCATGGTGCCGATCCAGATGTTTGCCAGCACCAAGAGCGTGGTGTTGCTGGCTATCCCGCTGTTCATCTTCATGGGCGAACTGATGGGGGCCACATCGATTTCGGAACGCATTATTCACCTGGCAAGCTCAATGGTGGGCTGGATGCGCGGTGGCCTCGCTCACGTTAACGTGCTGACATCCATGTTCATGGCTGAGATGAGCGGCTCCGCCGTGGCCGACGCCGCCGTGATGAGCAAGATCTTTGTGCCCCAGATGGAAAAACAGGGTTACCCACGCGAGTTCGCCGCAGCCATTACTGCCACCAGTGCCACGCTGGGCATTATTATCCCGCCGTCCATCCCTATGGTGCTCTACGGTGTCACCACGAACCAGTCGATCAAGGACCTGTTTATCGCCGGTATCGTGCCAGGCATACTGCTGGGAGGCGCCTTCATGGTCACCTCCTATATATTTGCAGTGAAAGAGAAACACCCGCGCAACAGTGGTTTCAGCCTGATCGTGCTCTGGACTGCGCTGCTGGCAGCACTGGTTCCGCTGATGATTCCTGTTGCCGTTGTCGGCGGCCTGATTGCAGGCCTTGTCACCCCTACGGAAGCTGCGGCCGTGGGCGTGCTTGCCGCACTGATTTTTGGCACCGTGCTGCACCGGGATTTGTCACTGAAAAAACTTGGCGCGATCTTGACGACCACCACCAAGCAGACATCGGTAGTGATGATGATCATCGCGGGTTCTGCGGTACTGGGACAGTACCTGGCCAATGAGCAGCTACCCCAGCAGATCGCCAGCGCCATTGGCGGCCTGACCGATCAGGGCTGGTTGCTGATTCTGCTGATCAACCTGTTTCTGCTTGTACTGGGCATGGTGTTGCACGCCTCGGCGGCGATCCTGATCGTGGTGCCAATGCTGCTGCCATTGGCGCAGCAGATAGGAATCGATCCGGTGCATTTTGGCGTCATCGTCTGTCTGAACCTGGGTATCGGACAGCAGACACCGCCGGTTGCCTCGGTATTGCTCACCGTCTGTTCTGTTGCCAACGTCCGGGTGGATCATGTAATGCGCTACGGCAAGTGGTTCCTGGTGGCGATGTTCGTGACGCTCATGATCGTAACGTACACCCCGGCAACGGCTCTGTGGTTCCGCTAGTTGAGAGGTCTGCTTTTCCCCTCTTTTGTTGTGATTTGGCTTTCGGGGACTTCAGCGGTAATCGTCTCATATGCGAGCGTCTGCCGAGATCGATAATGATACTCCAGGCGAAGTCGGGCAGCAGGGGCTTGTGGAAGGTGCAAGCTCTCGCACAAGTGGGTAGGTAAGTTTTAGTATGATACTTTATTTTCTGAAGTCCGCTTTCATCAACGGCAGAATGCGGCCTCCAGAGCTTCTCAGTATGAAACTTTATTACTCGCCCACAGCTTCACAGCCGGTAAAAACCGCTAAGGCATAATTCAAAGGCCCGGCAGCAATGTCGGGCCTTTGTTTTTTGACAGGGCCTTTCGTGGGCTATGGCGTCTTTGTTTCATGGGACTGGCCAGAGGCCTGCAGATCCGCATGGTAGGACGAGCGCACC
>JBFGZM010000262.1:0-5580 GCA_041586815.1 Marinobacterium sp.
CGCCGGCGTAACCATGAGGATGGTCTGGAACCGCCTGAATTTCCGGTGCCGGCGTCCCAGTACGTTTCCGCGCAGCGCGCCGGTATTAACTATACGGTGCTGGCCGAAGCCGAGGTCGGGCCCGTAGTACGGGCGCGTTTCAGCGCAGAGATTCAGCGTCGTGGCCGGTCCTCCCGTGGGGGGCTGAGCCGCGTACAGCACGAAATGGAGTCGTTGTTCGATGATACAGGAATGTAACAGCGGCGCTGTGGGAAGCCGGTCCCCGGGCGAATAGGCGGTTTATCATTCGCCCACTGAGTGGGCTCCCACAGGAAGCCGAGGTGCTATTTCAGATAGGTGTAGGAGCCTGCTCTGCGGGCGAACGACGGCTTCGGGATCTGCCGCTTTTGCGAATTTGAACTAGGCTCAACAAACAGTCTGCATCCAAAGGGCAGCATCAGTGATCAACGCAACCAGAACCGGAACACGCCGTTGGCGGGAGGGGCTGTTACAGCCGCTGTCCCGTTTCTGGTATTGGTGGAGCGGTGAACTGCGCGGGCTTTTGCCGGCGGCCTGGCGCCGTCGCATGAGGGTGGCAGCGCTGGTACTGCGTATTGAACAACCGGACAATCCCCAGCTGGTGGTGCTGGAGGACGATAAAGAAGCTTATCGTTTGCCGCTGGCAGCGGTTCCACCGCCACAGCTGCGAGAGCAACTGATGCAGATGGCGCGCGACGCTGGGCATACGCTGTTGCAGCTGGATGCCCGCAGCCTGTTGCACAAGGTGCTGACCCTGCCCGCCGCCACGGAATCGCGCCTTGACTCGGTGCTGGGGTTCGAGATGGACCGCCACACCCCCTTTTGTGCCGATGATGTCTATTTCGGCTACCGGGTTGCGCGGCGCGATGCGGCGAATCAGCGCATTCTGGTGGACCTGTACCTTATGCCCCGCCAGCGTCTGGATTCCCTGCTGCAGCAACTGCAGCCTTTTGGCATAGCGCCCACCGCCGTGTTCCCGGTGGATGCACAGCTAACTTCTGGCCTTGAGCGCCAGACGCTCAACCTGCTGCCGCGGGAGCAACGCTCCAGTGCCGGGCAGGAACGCCAGCGCTCGCTGCGTAACCGTGTGCTGGTCGCCGCGGTGCTGCTGGCTCTGCTGGCAGGCTTTCCGCTGTATGAGCGCTCGCAACGCGTGGCCCGGCTCGAGGCTGCCCTTGAGCAGCCCCGTGCTCAGGCGCAGCGAGCGCAGCAGGTGCGTGCCGACATTGAGGCGCTGGTGGAAGGGCGGCAGTTTTTGGGGCGGAAAAAAGCAGCTCAGGCGCCGGTGCTCTTTATTCTGGATGAGCTGACACGCCTGCTGCCGGACAATACCTGGCTGAGTCGCTTTGAGCTCAATGGCCAAGTGCTGCGGATCCAGGGAGAGTCGGGTAGCGCATCGTCGCTGATCGGGTTACTGGAAGCCTCGGATCTCCTCATGGCGGTGGATTTCACCTCCCCGGTAACCATCAACCCGCGCAGCCGTCGCGAACGCTTCAGCATAGAGGCTCGGCTTGAATCCGGCCCGGCGGATGTATCCGCATCGCAGGTCACCCCATGAGCCGCCTGACCCCGCAACGCAGTCGCCTGCTGGCCGTGGGGCTGCTGTTTATCGCGCTGCTGCTCGTGGCGCTGATTGTCAGGCCGGTGCTGGGAACTTATCTGAGCTACGGCGAGCGTATCGAGTCACTGCAGAACCAGTTGTCGATCTATCAGCGCCTGGCGGCAGGGCTTGCCGATGACGAGGCGCGGCTTGCTGCCTTGCAGGCCGCAGAACCGGTTACCGACCTCTACCTGCCCCAGAACAAGCCGGCGCTGGCGGCGGCCCATTTGCAGCAGTACCTGCACAGCCAGGTGGGGCGCGGTGGCGGCCAGGTTATCAGTACCCAGATTCTAAGTTCCGGGGAGGCGGGGCCGCTACAGACCATCGCCATTCAGGTGCACATGCGTGGCGAACTCGATGACCTGGTCAACCTGTTTTACAGCCTGGAGTCCGGCAAGCCCGCGCTGTTCGCCGAGAATGTCACTGTCTTGGCCAATCCACGGCGCCAGTCCCGGGTGGCGCGCAGGAACAATCGACGGGTTGAGGTACAGGCCGTGCCGGCACTGGATATTCGCTTTGACCTGACCGGTTTCGCGCCGCAGGAAAAATCACCATGATCAGACGCTGGAACAGGCTTAACGGTGCCGCTTGGGTGCTGTTACTGCTGCTGGTAACGATGCCGCTTCAGGCCGCGGATGACGCTGCGTTGCCGGTCACCGAAGCGCAGTCGCAGCCAGCAGCCGATGTTGTGCCAGCGGCCGAGCAGGTGCCGGCAGCGGCGCAGACAGCATCCAGCCAGGCCGCGGTCGATCAGACGGAAGAGGTACGGCCAGCGTCCGGCGAGAACGCGGCCATGGCGCTGCCGCCGTTCCCGCCGCGCAGCCAGTTTGACGACATGCTGGAGCGTCCGCTGTTTCATTCCAGTCGCAGGCCCCAGGCCGGCGAGCCCAGTGGCAGTTCCGCCCAGGAACTGCGTGATACCTGGAAGCTGACCGGCATTATCCTGGTGGGCGAACAGCTGCGGGCCCTGTTTCAGGAACGTAATGGCGAGCGCCGGCTGACGCTGAATGCGGGCATGCCGCTGGATGCCAGCTGGGTGCTGGATGAAATCAATCTTGAAACAGTGGTCATGGGCTCGGGGGATGAGCAGGTGACGCTGGAACTGCTGGAACCCAGGGACACCACTCCAATGGCGGTGCCCGAGCCTGCGGCAGAGGGCGAGAATAACGACGCTGCACCGCTGGATGAGCGCACCCGGGAAGCTTCGCGCCAACTCGAGCAGGATACCGAATCCGTGAAGGAGACGCTGAATGAGTAATATCATCAAAGCCACGCTGGCGCTGGTCTGTGGCCTGGCCCTCAGTGCCTGTGCGCTGCAGGACATGCAAAACCCGGGCGCGCTCGACAGCCCCTGGCGCAACGCCGGGGCCGAGCGCCCGGCGGATCCCAGCGGTGCCAGTGCGGTGGCGCAGAAGGTGCGGGATAACCCGGCGCAACCGGAGCGCTTTGCCGCCGAAGCGGGCCTCGCCCCGGGTTCTGATGCACCGCGCACCGAACTGTACGGCGGCAACGGCGTGTTTTTCGATATTGGCAGAGAAGACCTGGGCACGCCGGTGGAAGGGGATATTACCTTCAACTTTCAGGGGGCCGAGATCAGCGAGGTCGTGAAGACGGTGCTGGGGGATATCCTGCAGGTCAATTACATTCTGGATGACCAGGTGCGCGGGGTAGTCAACATGCAGACCAGCCGCCCCATCAGCCGGGATGCGCTGGTGCCGACACTGGAAAAGCTGCTACAGGTGAACGGTGCCGCCCTGATCGATCGCAACGGTTTTTATGAAGTGGTACCGATCGACAGTGTCAACGGCGGTGCCATCAGCCTGCGGGGTAACCTGAGCGCGGATCGCGGCTACCAGATACTGGTGGTGCCGCTACGCTATATCGGTGCCCAGGAAATGCTAAAGATACTGGAGCCGCTTAAACCGCGCCAGGGCATGATGGAAGCTGATGAACGCCGCAACCTGCTGGTGCTGGGCGGCACCCAGGGTGAACTGGTGAGCCTGCGCGACACCATCAAAACCTTTGATGTCGATCAGCTGCAGGGGATGTCGGTCGGGCTGTTCCGGTTGCAGTCGGTGGATGCCGAGGTGCTGGTGGATGAACTGGGTGCCATCTTTGGTGATGCGGCGGATGGCCCGCTGGCGGGCATGGTGCGCTTTATGCCTATCGAGCGGCTCAATGCACTGCTGGTCATTACGGCGCAGCGCAAATACCTGGCGGACGCAAAAACCTGGATTACCCGACTGGATCGCAGTGAAGGCGCCCAGGGGCTGGGCATGTACGTGTATTACGTGCAGAACGGCCGTGCCGAAAACATGGCCGAGATGCTGGGACAACTGTTCGACGGCCAGCGGCGCAACCGTCAGGCCAGGGAAGCAGATGCGGCGCGCAGGCCGGCCACAGCCACAATGGCAGCACCGGACACCGATGCAGACGGCACCGTCACCCGGGCCGAAGCCAGTGCGGGCCCCGCCAATATCGACGTTGGTGAGGTGAGTATTATTGCAGACAACGAAAACAACGCACTGCTGATCATGTCGTCACCCGGCGATTACGACAAGGTCTACAAGGCGATACAGAAACTCGATGTACTGCCGCTGCAGGTACTGGTGGAGGCCACCATTGTCGAGGTGACGCTGGAGGATGAATTGCAGTATGGTCTGCAGTGGTTTTTCAAAAACCATCTGGGCAGCAATACCAAGGGCTTCGGCACCCTGGGCCAGAGCCCGATTCCCTCTGCGGCCGATGTGATCGGCAGCGGCAGTTACGAGGTGATCAGCGGGGCCAGTACCCGGGCGCTGCTCAATGTACTGGCGACGGATGCGCGGCTGAACGTGGTGTCGTCTCCCACCCTGATGGTGCTGGACAACCACACCGCCGAGATCCGCGTGGGGGACCAGGTACCGATTCAGACGTCCCAGACAACCAATACCAGCAGTGACCTGGGTAATACCACCAATACGATTCAGTACCGCGATACAGGCGTGCTGCTGGAGGTGACACCGCGGGTCAATGCCGGTGGCATGGTGGTGCTGGATATCACCCAGGAAGTGAATGATGTCGATCGCACCACCAGTTCGGGCATCGACTCGCCCACCATTATTCAGCGCCGGGTCAATACCAGCGTGGCGGTGCAAAGCGGGGAAACCCTGGTGCTGGGTGGCCTCATCAAGGAAAACCGTACTTACAGCGGCGAAGGCGTGCCCTATCTGAGGCACCTGCCGGTGCTCGGCTGGGCCTTTGGCAGCCGCGGCAAAAGCACGCAGCGTACCGAGCTGGTGGTCATGATCACCCCAACCGCCGTCACCGATACGGCGGATGCCCGGGAGGTTACCCGGGAATACCGCAACAAACTGCGCGGTCTGGAGTTGCAGTCCAGGCCCATGGACAAGGGCCAGCAGGCCAACTGAACAGCCCAGTCCGCCCGTTTAGGGCGGGTTCTCGGCGTGCCTGCTGTAATAAACCTTGGAAAGTCCTTCAATAACAGTACCTGGATCACCGCTTCCTTGCTCGGTACCCATCCATTGTGAGGCGCCATTCACGCTGCCTGTACAGCCTGTTACGCTCGCGAAACATAATGGCCGACCAAGTAATTCCTTAAGTTTCAACTACCTGCCGTTTCCACAAGCCTTTTCTGTCCGCTGTCCTTTACAGTTGGCGGCCCCGGTTTGACGACTGAGTTATTAAAACCTTTAAATTCAACCAATTAAAAACCGGCATGGTCCTTGTATCTACCAAGGCACCAAACGGCTTTGGCGTGCGCATACCCCAGGCGCTGCTGTAAGGCAGTGCTTGGGTCCACAGGGGTCAGGCTCTCTCGAGGTGCCAGCGGAAACGACCTCTGCATGCGATTCTTGTCACCCGTTTGCGTTGCGGGACAGAAGCAGGCGCCGCGCCGGATGCGCCGCGCCTGATGCCGTCTTCGTTGTTGCCCCCGCCGGGTGCTGATGCATGTACAGGAG
>JBFGZM010000263.1:0-5577 GCA_041586815.1 Marinobacterium sp.
AGCGCACCCAGGAAGGACTCGGTGATTTCCTCGCCCTTGGCCAGACCAGCACCACCGTCGGCCTTGAGGCCAACCATGACCTTGGCCAGACGTTCGAAGGTTGCCTGTTCAACGATACGGAATTCGTCGTTAAGGTCCTTGCGAATGGCGTTAAGCTCGCTCTTCTCGATGGACAGTGCACGCTCGTCCTTGGGAACACCATCACGAATGAAGACCTGTACATCGATAACCTTGCCGATGGTGCCGGTCTTGACGCGCAGGGAGGTGTCCTTAACATCGGACGCCTTCTCGCCGAAGATCGCACGCAGCAGCTTTTCTTCCGGTGTCAGCTGAGTTTCACCCTTCGGTGTCACCTTACCGACCAGGATGTCGCCAGGGCCCACTTCAGCGCCGATGTGTACCACGCCGGACTCGTCCAGCTTGGCCAGGGCGGATTCACCGACGTTGGGGATGTCGGAGGTAATTTCCTCTGGCCCCAGCTTGGTGTCACGCGCCACACAGGTCAGTTCCTGAATGTGGATGGTGGTGAAGCGATCTTCCTGCACCACACGCTCGGAGATGAGGATGGAATCCTCGAAGTTGTAACCGTTCCAGGGCATGAACGCGATGCGCATGTTCTGACCCAGGGCCAGCTCACCCATGTCGACGGACGGGCCGTCAGCCATGATGTCGCCACGCTGCACGATGTCACCCGGGCGCACGATCGGGCGCTGGTTGATGCAGGTGTTCTGGTTGGAACGGGTGTACTTGGTCAGGTTGTAGATGTCGACGCCGGCATCACCTGCCTGCACTTCGTCATCGTGTACACGGACCACGATACGGCCGGCATCCACCGACTCGATCTCGCCACCACGGCTCGCCACCACGCAAACGCCGGAGTCGGACGCAACATTGCGCTCCATCCCGGTACCGACCAGCGGCTTGTCGGCACGCAGCGTCGGTACAGCCTGGCGCTGCATGTTGGAACCCATGAGGGCGCGGTTGGCGTCATCGTGCTCGAGGAACGGGATCAGGGATGCAGCAACGGAGACCACCTGACGCGGTGATACGTCCATGTACTGGATCTTGTCCGGCGCCATAACGGTAAATTCGTTCAGGTGGCGCACAGCAACCAGGTCGTCGACCAGGCGCTTGTTCTCGTCCATTGTGGCCGAAGCCTGGGCGATGACGTACTTGTTCTCTTCGATCGCTGACAGGTAGTCGACATCGTCGGTCACCTGGCCGTCGATGACACGACGGTACGGCGTTTCGAGGAAGCCGTAATCATTGGTGCGGGCATAGACAGCCAGCGAGTTGATCAGACCGATGTTCGGACCTTCAGGGGTCTCGATCGGGCAGACACGACCGTAGTGCGTCGGGTGAACGTCGCGGACTTCAAAGCCGGCGCGCTCACGGGTCAGACCGCCCGGGCCCAGTGCGGAGACACGACGCTTGTGCGTGATCTCGGACAGCGGGTTGTTCTGGTCCATGAACTGGGACAGCTGGCTGGAACCGAAGAACTCCTTCACCGCCGCCGCAACCGGCTTGGCGTTGATCAGGTCCTGCGGCATCAGGTTCTCGGACTCTGCCATGGACAGACGTTCACGCACGGCACGCTCAACGCGGACCAGACCGACACGGAACTGGTTCTCGGCCATCTCGCCCACGGAACGGATACGACGGTTGCCCAGGTGGTCGATATCGTCGACAACGCCGTTGCCGTTGCGGATATCAATCAGGGTTTCCATGACCGCCAGGATATCTTCCTTGCTCAGCACGCCGGGACCGGTGATTTCGTCACGGCCCAGTCGACGGTTGAACTTCATGCGGCCCACACCAGACAGGTCGTAACGCTCGTCGGTGAAGAACAGGTTCTCGAACAGAGACTCGGCAGACTCCTTGGTCGGCGGCTCGCCCGGGCGCATCATGCGGTAGATTTCGACCAGAGCCTCGATCTGGCTGCGAGTGCTGTCGACACGCAGCGTCTCGGAGATGAAGGAACCGCAGTCCAGGTCATTGGTGTAGAGCGTTTCGAAGGCATCCAAGCCCACGGCACGCATCTTGTTCACCAGATCTTCGGTGATTTCGGCGTTGCACAGGGAGATAACTTCACCGGTGGCCGGATCAACGACGTCTTTCGCCATTGCCTTGCCAACCAGGTACTCCATCGGCACTTCCAGCTCGGTCATGCCGGCCTGCGCCATCTTGCTGATGTGGCGCGGCGTAATACGACGGCCAGCTTCAACCACCACGTTGCCTTCGGGATCCTTGATCTCGAACGACATGGTTTCACCACGCAGACGCTCCGGCACCAGCTCCATGCGGATGCTGTCGTCGGTCAGGGTCCAGTTGGTGTTGTTAAAGAAGATCTCGAGGATTTCTTCTGTCTGATAACCCAGGGCACGCAGCAGTACGGTCGCAGGCAGCTTGCGGCGACGGTCGATACGGACGAACAGGTTATCCTTGGGATCAAATTCGAAGTCCAGCCAGGAGCCGCGGTAAGGAATGATACGCGCGGAGTACAGCAGCTTGCCGGACGAATGGGTCTTACCCTTGTCGTGATCAAAAAACACGCCAGGTGAGCGGTGCAACTGGGAAACGATAACGCGCTCGGTGCCGTTAACGACAAAGGTGCCGTTGTCGGTCATCAGCGGCATTTCGCCCATGTAAACTTCCTGCTCCTTGATGTCCTTGACCGCTTTGGTGCTGGATTCGCGATCATAGATCACCAGGCGCACTTTGACTCGCAAGGGTGCGGCATAGGTCACGCCACGCATCTGGCATTCTTTTACATCAAAAACCGGCTCACCGAGACGATAGCCCACGTATTCCAGCGCAGCATTGCCGGAATAGGACTGGATCGGGAATACGGAATTGAATGCAGCGTGCAGACCTTCTTCGCGACGCTCGCCCGCGTCTCCACCAAACTGCAGGAATCGACGGTAGGAATCGAGCTGGATAGCCAGCAGGTAAGGCACATCCATGACTTGTGGCAGCTTGCCAAAGTCCTTGCGGATGCGTTTCTTCTCAGTATATGAATAAGCCATCAGTGTTCCCCAGCATGTGCACCAAGTTGCGAACCAGCCCAGAAGGGAACCTTCCGGTCTGTATCACCGTCATTTATTTGCTGTCTATAAATAACGGAAAAAGGCCGGTGGCGATTCGCCACCAGCCATAGCACTTTGAACAGCTTTAAGCCGCTCTGAATGCATAGACGCTATTACTTGAGCTCGACAGCGGCGCCAGCTTCTTCCAGCGCCTTTTTCAGCGCTTCAGCGTCGTCCTTGCTCAGGCCTTCCTTAACGGTAGAAGGAGCAGTATCAACTACTTCCTTGGCTTCTTTCAGGCCCAGGCCTGTAGCAGCACGGACAGCCTTGATGACGTTAACTTTCTTGTCGCCAGCGGCGGTCAGAATAACGTCGAACTCAGTCTGTTCTTCAGCAGCGGCAGCAGCGTCGCCAGCCGGGCCAGCTACAACTGCAGCAGCAGCAGATACGCCGAACTTTTCTTCCATGGCGGAAACCAGTTCAACAACGTCCATTACAGACATTTCAGCGATTGCGTTGAGGATATCTTCTTTAGTCAGAGACATGATTCAGTTCCTGAAAATCTGGAGCGATTGCTCGTAAAATCGGTTAACAAAGCAGCTGAGAAACTCAGGCAGCTTCCTGTTCTTTCTGGTCGCGTACGGCGGCGATGGCACGTACCAGCTTGCCGGCTGCAGCTTCTTTCATGCAGCTCATCAGCTTGGCAAGGGCTTCATCGTATGTCGGCAGGCTTGCCAGCATCGCGATGTCTACCTTGTTGCCTTCAAAGGCAGCGGCCTTCAGCTCGAACTTGTCATTGCCCTTGGCGAACTCGCGCAGGATGCGCGCACCGGCACCCGGGTGTTCGTTAGAGAATGCAATGATGGTCGGGCCAACAAAAGTGTCAGTCAGACACTCGTAGGCAGTACCTTCGATCGCACGGCGGGCCAGGGTGTTACGCACAACCTTCAGCCATACGCCATTGTCACGAGCCAGC
Source organism: Marinobacterium sp. (assembly GCA_041586815.1). GTDB lineage: Bacteria > Pseudomonadota > Gammaproteobacteria > Pseudomonadales > Balneatricaceae > Marinobacterium_A. The sequence continues at coordinate 4,003 of JBFGZM010000263.1, forward strand.
TGGCGAAGTTCTGTCATCTTTCCAACGGTAACACCGCGGGAATCGGCAACAACGGCCGACAGAGCATTCTGAGCAGCTAGCTGGACATCGGCTACGATCGCCTTTTTGTCTTCTAGTCCTAATGCCACGATTAACTCCTGGATTGAGTCTTTCGACTGTTTACCAACAACCGGCCCCTGTCATGCAGAGCCCGGCTTGAGCACGGTGGTTTTATAGATCCAAGGTTTGAATCTCACCGTCTGCGCAGGCCGGCAAGCCATTAAGGTAACGCGTGCATCGACAGCATTCTGATACAAACATTACCACCTGCGGTCTTTGACGGCCTTCGTATCTGTTTACCAGGTCACGAAGACCCTCAAAAAACCTTTCAAGGGGTGACTTAAACGCTCAGGGAAGCCTGATCGATAGTCAGACCCGGGCCCATGGTAGTGGACAGGGTCACTTTCTTCACATAAACGCCTTTGGAAGAAGCCGGCTTCAGCTTTTTCAGGTCGGCGATCAGTGCTTCAATGTTTTCTTTCACGGAACCGGCAGCGAAGTCAGCCTGACCCACGCCTGCGTGGATGATACCGTTTTTGTCAGTACGGAAACGCACCTGACCGGCCTTGGCGTTCTTGACGGCAGAAGCCACGTCCATGGTAACAGTGCCGACTTTCGGGTTCGGCATCAGACCGCGCGGCCCCAGTACCTGACCCAGCTGACCGACAACGCGCATGGCATCCGGAGTGGCGATAACAACGCCGAAGTCCAGGTTACCGGCCTTGATGGATTCAGCCAGATCTTCGAAACCAACGATGTCTGCACCGGCAGCCTTGGCTTTCTCGGCATTTTCGCCCTGGGCGAAAACAGCAACACGTACAGTCTTGCCAGTACCGTGCGGCAGTACGGTGGAACCACGTACAACCTGATCGGATTTACGCGGGTCAACACCCAGGTTGACAGCAACGTCTACGGACTCTTTGAACTTCACTGTAGACAGCTCAGTCAGCAGAGCAACCGCTTCGTCGATTGCGTACAGCTTGGTGGAATCAACCTTTTCGTTGATCGCTTTGCGGCGCTTGGACAGATTAGCCATTATTCATCACCCTCAACTACAAGACCCATGCTGCGCGCAGAGCCCGCGATGGTGCGAACGGCTGCATCCATGTCACCGGCAGTCAGGTCCGGCATTTTGGTAGTCGCAATCTCTTCGAGCTGCGCACGCGTCACGCTACCGACTTTCTCGGTGTTCGGACGGCTGGAGCCGCTCTTCAGGCCCGCTGCTTTTTTCAGCAGAATGGACGCCGGAGGTGTCTTGGTAATGAAAGTGAAGCTGCGGTCGCTGTATACAGTGATAACAACAGGAGTCGGCAGACCGGGTTCGATACCCTGGGTCGCGGCGTTGAACGCCTTGCAGAATTCCATGATGTTTACGCCGTGCTGACCCAGCGCAGGACCGACTGGCGGGCTCGGGTTAGCCTGACCAGCTTTTACCTGCAGCTTGATATAAGCATTAATCTTCTTAGCCATTAAGCTACTCCTTCAGGGTTCAAACGCCTTGCGGCTCCCCATTCTCGACAATGGAAAGCCCCGGCC
>JBFGZM010000264.1:0-5542 GCA_041586815.1 Marinobacterium sp.
GCCGCCGTTGTCGGCCAGCCAGGCATCGAACTGGCGATACACCAGATCGCTGATCAGGCTGTCGATCACCAGATCCTGGGCAACAAACAGCTCGAACCAGTCCTCGGTCACCAGGGTTTCCTCGCACAGCGCCCGCAGCCCTTGCCAGAGCGGGTCCTGCAGCCACAGCTGTTTGGCTTCCACTAGCGCCTCGCCACTGTTGCCATCCAGAATCAGGCCGATACGCGAGTAATACTGGGCGATGCCCAGACGATCCATGGCGTCATAAAGCAGCGCCTGGGTGATGGCCGTACCGTAGCCATAGGCTGTGCCATACATGTTGTTGAGGTTGGCGGTATGTTCGACGTGGCGCAGCGGCACCAGCAGGCGGGTCAGGCTGGCGCGCAGCTCATCGCTTAGTAGCGCGGCCAGATTGCGCTTTTCGAAGAAGGCATAGTTGTTTTCAGCGTGTTCCTGCATGCGGGCCCGCTGACCGACATAGGCACCGTAGTAATACTGGCGCGGATCCTTGAAGGCATACCAGTCCTGCATCTGGATGGCGGTACGACCCTTGTCGTTGAGTTCGAACTCGGGCTGCCACAACGGGCGATAGTGGTAGTTGGTTTCGGCCTGCAGGTCGTAAGTCGCTTCCTGGTAGCGGGTCGCGGGCTTGTCACCAAAGCGACGTTCGATATTCGCAAAAGTATTGCGCACCGGCTCCAGGGTCGAGGTCTTGATTTCAACGCTCATGTGCAGTCTCCAACTGTGATTTGTTGTTATTGGCGGATCGATTCTGGTTTTGTGCCACCAGGGTGCCTTCGCCGTAGCGCCACTTTTCCATCTGGGCATCCACTTCGGCCGTCTGGGCAGACGTCATGGCAACCGTGCCCTGGGTCCGGCAGAAATGCTCAAAGGCCGTCGGGGGCATCACCAGTTCCACGAACAGGGCCGGATCGCCGATAGCAAAGTCGAACTCGACAAAACGGTCTCCGGGCTGACTGCGTACGCGGATGTACTTCTGCATGCGTTTGAAGGCATCGGGACCCGTCCCGACAGGGTTTTGAGAGGGCAATTTGCTCATCGCGTTTGTTCTCGTTGTCGCTGATGAAGGATCAACAGGACAGGAGCAACCGGCGTGCCAGATACAGATCAGAAACAGAAAAAAGCAAACAGAAACTCACTAAACAGCTGTTTTTATTAGTTATTATTTTAATAACCAGGCTTGAGCGGGCGCTTTTTTATGCTGAACCCTGGCCATTGCCCCGCTGAAAAAAAGTGAGCAATTGATTAACCGGCCCCGGGGAAAGTGAGCATTTGATCAATTCCACACCGGACTAAAGCGACCCCGGCGTCCCAACGCCCAAATGCAGCACAACACCGCAACCCCTTCCAATTGAGGCAAGAATCATTCAACAATAAAAAGAGATTTCACTTTCAGCGCCGGTATATAACAACAATGGCCACTCAGACTGATCTGCAGCTCCCCGCAAACGAAGACCTGCTGTCGCAAATCCGCTTTGAAACAGTACGCGGCAAAATCTGGTTCAACGAGCAGCGCATGCTGCTGGTTCATTCCGCCGTAATGGGCCAGCTTCGCAAGGAGCTGGTCGATACACTGGGCACCGAGCGGGCTCGCGGGTTCCTGATGCGCTTTGGCTACCACTCTGGCTGGAAGGATGCAGAGCTTGTTGCCAAGGTGCGACCGGATATGTCAAAGAAAGACGCATTTTTCGTTGGCCCCCAGTTACATGGCATCAAGGGGATGGTCAATGTGCAGCCCGTGGATCTGGAATTCGATATAAAAGCCGGTACTTTCTATGGAGAATTCGACTGGTTCGACTCCTATGAAGCCGAAGTACATCGGCATGACTTCGGCCTTGCCGAGGATCCAATCTGCTGGACCCTGATCGGATATGCCAGTGGATATACAACCTTTTACATGGGCCGGACCATTATCTACAAGGAGCAGGAATGCGCCGGCTGCGGTGCCGATCGCTGCCGCATTATCGGCAAGCCGGTGGATGAGTGGGAAGACCGGGCCGAACTCGAACGCCTGCTCCTGCCCGACCCCATCGCCGACGAGCTGTTCGCGTTGCGCCATCAGCTCAGCGAGTTGCGGGACAGTACGCGCTATAGCGTCCAGGACAGCGACCTGCTGATCAATTCCGTCGGGCGTTCCAGTGCCTTCATGAATGTCTGCCAGCTGGTTCGACGCGCCTCCACCAGCCGCGTGACCGTGCTACTGCAGGGGGAAACCGGCGTTGGCAAGGAAGTGGTGGCAAAGGGCCTGCATCTGAGCTCGGACCGGGCCGACAAACCCTTCGTTGCCGTCAACTGTGCCTGCATTCCGCCGGACCTGATCGAAGCCGAGTTGTTTGGCGTGGAAAAAGGCGCCTACACCGGGGCCACCCAGTCCCGCGAAGGCAAATTCGAGCGTGCTGACAGCGGCACCCTCTTTCTGGATGAGGTGATAGAACTGTCGCCCCGGGCCCAGGCGACGCTGCTGCGGGTACTGCAGGAAGGTGAACTCGAGCGCGTCGGCGACAACCGCACACGCAAGATCGATGTACGCGTTGTCGCCGCAACCAACGAGGATCTGGAGAGTGCGGTGCGCGAAGGCAAGTTCCGCGCCGACCTGTTCTACCGGCTCAATGTTTTCCCGGTCAGGATTCCGCCGCTACGCGAGCGAACCGAGGATATTCCACTGCTGATCGAGTATTTCCTCAAGAAGTATCACAGCCTCTACAACAAGCGCACACTCGGTGTATCGGACATGGCGCTGCAGGCCCTGATGCAATACACCTGGCCTGGCAATATTCGCGAGCTGGAAAACATGGTCGAGCGCGGTATTATTCTCAGCGACAACAACCATACAATCGATATCGAGGCCCTGTTCCCGTCACTGTCCGAACCCAGCCACCCCCTGAACACCATCAACCGGGCGGGCCGGATCAGCGCGGAGACCTCCGGCGATGCAGCACCTTCCTCCCAATCCTTGCAAGGCCTGTGCGATCAGCTCCTCAGCGGGGAATTCAGTCTGGAGCAGATGGAAAGCCAGCTGATCGACACCGCCATGGCCAAAGCGGACAACAATGTGGCCAGGGCCGCTCGCCTGCTCGGCATGACGCGACCCCAGCTGGCCTACCGGCTGAAGAAGCGCTGAGACTCGCCCGACTGGAGTATTCCCCTGGTGCTTTGGTTACACTGAACCGCAGAGCGTTCTTTTACCTTTCAAACCGATATGGCCATGACCCAGAAGATCACCGCCGCACAGCACGACACCCTGCTTGCAGAACTGGATGAAGCCCGCCGCGAGGCAGAACGCTATCGCCTGCTGGTGGAACAATCCACCGACATGATCTCGCGTCACACGCCCACACCCGAGTGGACTTACGTGGATGTCAGCCCCGCCGTCGAGGGGCTGCTGGGGTACAAACCAAGCGAGATTATCGGCACACCGGGCTATGATCTGTTTCACCCTGATGATGCCGACAACCTGGTGAAACGCGCCGAGTCCGTGAGCTACCGTGGCGGCCTGTACACCAACGTGTACCGTTACCGCCACAGGGATGGTCACTACCTGTGGCTTGAAACCACCAGCCGCACCATTCGCGATGACAGCGGTGAGCCGGTGGAAATCATCTGTGTATCCCGCGATGTCACCCAGCGCGAACAGGCTCAGCGCGCTACCCGTCGCCTGGCCCGGGTGGTGGAATCCAGCTCCGACATGATCATGTTCTGCTCGCCCGACACCCTGGCACTGACGTACCTGAATGAAGCGGCCTCCATTACGCTTAGCAGCGGCCCGAATGGCACCATAGCGCTGAATCTGCGAGAGCTGTTCGATGAACACACCTGCAACAGCCTGCTGCACGATGGCCTGGAACACGCCGCACTGCACGGCTGCTGGTATGGCAGCATCCCGTTGCAGCTGCCCCCAGGCAGGGATTCACGCATCGCCGAGGTGCGCGAGATCATTGCCCACCGCAACCCTGACGATAACCGGCGCGTGGAGTACTACTCCATCATTGGCCGCGACATTACCCACAAACGCAGGGCCGAGGATGCCGCCAGGCGCCAGCAACTGGAACTGGCGCACATGTCACGCCTGCTGTCGGTGGGGGAGATGGCCACGGGGCTGGCCCATGAAATCAACCAGCCGCTGGCGGCCATTCTGAATTACTGTCGCGGCACCCTGCGCCGTGCCGAAGACGGCAGGGATCTGAGCCTTGCCCAGGCGCTGCAGGCCATGCAGCTGATTGCAGGCCAGGCCAGGCGCGCCGCCGAGATCATCAAGCGCATTCGCAGCTATGTGAAGCGCACCGAGTACCAGCGCAGCACCTTTTCAATCAACGACAGCTGCCAGGACGTAACAGGCTTTTTGCGCCAGGAAGCCCGGGACAACCAGATCGAGTTTCATTTCGATCTGGACCCCACCGACCCCGAGCTGACCGCCGACCGCATTCAGGTCGAGCAGGTGCTGCTCAACCTGATTCGCAACGCCATCGAGGCCTACAACGATTGTGAGCAGGGCCGGCGAACGGTTACCATTGGCAGTCGCTGTGTCGAGGGCTCTATCGAGGTTGCCATCAGTGATTGCGCACGAGGGGTCAGCGCCGAGGCACTGAGCCAGCTGTTCGATGCCTTTTTCACCTCCAAACCCAGCGGGCTTGGCATGGGGCTGGCCATCTCCAGAACCATTATTGAAAGCCATGGCGGCCAGCTGTGGGCCCAGAGCGATGGCCACAGCGGCACGGTATTTCGCTTTCGCCTGCCCGTTGCACGGCAACCAGATCAATGAGCCCGGGGTGGCCAACGGCCCAGGCTTCTATTTCACTATTCAGGATTAGCTATGAAGACTCCACCGGACGGGACGGTATTTATTGTCGATGACGACGATGATTTTCGCGCCTCCATGCAGTGGCTGCTTGAATCAGACGGCCTGCGCGTGACCAGCTTCAACTCCGCCCAGGCTTTTCTGGACACCTACGACGGCAGCCCCGGCTGCATGCTTCTGGATGTTCGCATGCCCGACATAAGCGGCCTGGCGTTGCAGCAGATGCTGCTGGACAAGGGTATTGCGCTGCCGATCATCGTGCTGAGCGGCCATGGAGATATTCCCATGGCTGTCACCGCCATCAAGAGCGGCGCCATGGATTTTCTGGAAAAGCCCTTCGACGACGCCCTGCTGCTGCACCGCGTTCGGCTCGGACTGCGCAGGGCCTGCAAGCTGCAGCAGCAAAAACGCCAGCAGGAGCAGACCCGCAGCCTCTACGACAGCCTCAGCCGGCGCGAAAAGGAAGTGATGGCACTGGTGGTCACCGGGCGCGCCAACCGCGAAATTGCCGAAGACCTGGGCATCAGCCCCAAGACCGTGGAGGTGCATCGCTCACGCGTGATGAGCAAGATGAAGGCCGCCAGCCTGCCAGAACTCGTGACCCTGGCGGCAACCCTCAACAGCTAGCCGTTTGCACCTGCTGTCGCGGGTACAGCTTCTGGCGCACGCTGGCCACAAACTCGACGATGGCCGACAGGCTGTGCTCTGGCGCCTCCAGGTGGGGAA
>JBFGZM010000265.1:0-5517 GCA_041586815.1 Marinobacterium sp.
AGAGTACTCCCTAACCTCCAGCCTGACCATTATTCACTCAGATACGCTGCACCTTGAGCGCAGAACCACCCCGTGAAAAGCAAAAAGCCCGCCTGAGAGCAGGCGGGCGCACAGAGACACAGAACCCCGCAGGAAACCTACATGACGCGGTTGGTGGTGAGGTATTTGCTCGCCCCGTCGGGTCCGGTGCCATCGGCGTACAGCGTTACGCCAGAGCGCAGGCAAATATTCAGGTTTTCATGGGACGCCGCCGTTTCCCTGGGCAGCAAATGCTCGATCATGGCCTTCTCTTCGAGCAACTCCGCTTCGGTCGCCTTCATGCGCTCGCGACTGAAATCATTCAGTTCAAGCCCCTGCACGATCTGGTAGCGGCCGTAGTCACAACGCACAGGGAAGGAATAAATAATGCCTTTCTCGACCCCGTAGCTGCCGTCACTGACAATGCCCATGCTGACAAACTCTCCAGGTTCAGTGCCCAGCACCCAGTCACGCATGTGATCGACAATACCCTGGGCTGCCGACGCCGCACTCGACTGACCGCGGGCCTTGATGATTTCACCACCACGAAACTGAATCTTTGGAATATACTCGCCCGTATACCAGTCGAAGCTGATCTGATCCATCGCTGAACGATCCAGAATGGTAGCCTGATGCAGATCGGGGTATTGCGTCGGGGAATGATTGCCCCAGATCACGACACGGCGAATATCCCGCGGACTGGCGCCCGTGTGATTGGCCAGGATGCCGCGCGCGCGATTCTGATCCAGACGGGTGAGAGACGTAAACTGTGACGGACTCAGATCCGGCGCATTGCGGCTTGCGATCAGCGCATTGGTATTGGCCGGGTTACCCACCACCAGCACCTTCACATCCCGGTTGGCAAAGTTGTTCAGCGCACGACCCTGGCGGGTGAAGATCTCGGCGTTAACTTCCAGCAGATCACTGCGCTCCATGCCAGGCCCACGCGGACGGGCTCCTATCAGCAGCGCAAAATGCGTATTTTTAAAGCCGTCCTCAACATTGTCGTGCAGCGTGATGGTGTGAAGCAGCGAGTAGGCACAGTCTTCCAGCTCCATCGCGATACCGCGCAGGGCTTCCATCGCCTGCGGCACCTCGATTAACTGCAAAATAACCGGTTGATCCTTGCCCATCATTTCACCGGCTGCGATCTTGAACAGCAAGCTGTTGGCGATGCTGCCGGCTGCGCCGGTTATGGCGATTCGTACTGGCCTTCTCATGTGAAACTCCGTAATGGAATGCAGAAATAGTAAAGTCTGATATAGATCTACTAATACCAAAGTCGTATCGGTAATGTAAGTTCCGCACCCGACTCTTTTGTGACAAACCACGACAGATGTTATCTATGCGAACAACTGGGAAAACCGGCTCCGATATCACCGGAACCTGAGGATGAATCTAAACAAATCTGGCAACCAGCCCGATCAGATATCAGGCTGCGCGACGAAAAAGCCGGAAAAAGTTTTCACTGGAGGCCGCCGCAATTTCCTCCACCGAAACACCCCGGACCTCCGCAATACAGCGAGCGACATCACCAACAAAACGCGGCTCATTCTTTTTTCCCCGGTGCGGCACCGGGGCCAGATAAGGCGAATCCGTTTCAATCAGCAATCGATCCAGCGGCATTTTTCGTACGACATCACGCAGATCTTCTGCATTGCGGAATGTCACAATGCCAGAAAAAGAAATGAAATAGTTCATCTCCATGGCCGCCGCCGCCATGTCCCAGCTCTCGGTAAAGCAATGCAGAACCCCGGCCACCGCAGGGTCGCCATGCTGTTCGATCAACGCGAGAGTATCGGCGCGGGCATCCCTTGTATGCACAATCAGTGGCAGACCTGTTTGAGTGCTCGCCTGCAAGTGGTTCACAAAACTGGCCTTCTGCAGCTCGGCGGATTCGGCACTGTAAAAGTAATCCAGCCCGGTTTCACCGATGGCGACAACCTTGTCCCGCGCAGCTTCACGCACCAGTGTGTCGACCTCGACGAGTCCTTCATCTGAATGCAGCGGATGCACGCCGACTGAGGCAAAGATACCCCTGTAGGGCTCGATGCTCTGATACAGCGCAGCGAAGGATTCCATGCTGACCGACACGCTGAGCAGCGTATCGACCTGGCCGGCCCGGGTGGCCGCCAGCATCGCATCAAAATCATTGTTGTAGGGGGTCAGGTCAATCTTGTCGAGGTGACAATGGGAATCAATAAACATCAGACGGGATAAGCTCTGCAGAATAAATAAATTTACAGCGAGTGAGTGCGGCGCCCGGAATTAAGTGCACCGGCAAGGTAGGTCTCAACTTTGCGCACCAGGGTATTATCGTCCGGTGACAATTGAATACCGATGCCCGGCACGCGCCCACCCTGGGCAACCCGCGGCGTGACCCAGATAACCTTGCCAGTCACCGGCAGCTTGTCCGGTTCATCCATCAGGCTCAGCAGCATGAAAACCTCTTCACCGAGCTGATACGCACGCGGCGTCGGAATAAACAGACCGCCGTTGGTGACAAAGGGCATATATGCCTTGTAAAGATCTTCCTTGGTCTCAATAGCCAGGGACAAAATACCATGACTGATGCGCGGCACTAAGGACATCGAGCTAAGCTCCCACTCAGTTTTATCTCACCAGCGCCGACCAACTCAACAGTATCCGCTCCAGCAACAGTTGGCGGTTGGGGTTCAAGCGCTGCATCAGACTGACCCGCTCCTGATGGACCAGATCAGATAGTGCATAAACAGTCTGAGCATCGGTTTTGCGCGACACAGCTCGCAACATGTTATTTGCATCCAGATGACGCAAACAGCTTTCATCACCGGTTCCCAGAACCCGCACAATATCTAGTAGCCAACCATACAACCATCCCAGCAAAAGCTCCAGATCTTCTTTGGCCAGCTGCTGTGCGACCTCCAGCGCCGAACGGCGCTGCTTGAGAATATCCGCCAGACCCTCGATAAACTTGCGCCGCAACTGCATCAGGTCCTGCTCGATATAATCCCGGGCACGCAGGGGCGACCCCAGACAAATACTCAGCAGCTGCTGCGCTTTTTCAGATTCTATTTCAAGCTGACCGGACAGCCACTGGACCGCCTCCGCAGGCTCCGGCAAATGACAGTCCACACGCTGACAGCGACTGCGAATGGTTGGCATGACCTGCCCCTGACGGTGCGTCACCAGCAACAGAACAGTATCGCGCCCGGGCTCCTCCAGTGTTTTCAGCAGCGCGTTGGCTGACGATGGGTTCATCGCCTCCGCCGGCTCCAGTATGACTACCCGGTAACCGCCCTGCTGCGCCGTACTGTGCAAAAAGCCCGTCAGGTCACGCACCTGCTGCACCTTGATGGGCTTGCCGGCTTCTTCCGGGGACAACTGAAACAGATCAGGGTGACCACCGCTATCGAACAGCACACAGCTGCGACAGGTACCGCAGGCAGCATCACCATCGGGCTTCTGACACAAAAGGTAGCGCGACAGCGCCTGGGCGAAATCCCGCTTGCCAATACCCAGCGGGCCACTGATCATCAACGCATGGGGCAAGCGCTGCTGATCATGCAGACGGGCAAGATGATCCCAGCGTTCGCGCAGCCAGGGATAAACCTCGATGCTGCGACCTGCGCCGGATTTATCCATGACACTGTGCCTGCAGCCGGTCAAGGTGAGGCAGCAGCTGCTGACGCACCTGCTCTATATCCAGCGCAGCATTGATCAGGGCGAAGCGCTCCGGCTCGGCATCGACTCGCTGCAGATAGCTCGCACGCACCCGCTCGAAGAAGGCCTGCTTTTCCTGCTCGAACCGGTCCGGCAATGAGCGCTTGCGTGCCCGCTCCAGCCCGATCTCCACCGGAAGATCGAGCAAAAAGGTGCAATCAGGACGCAACGTCCCCTGCACCAGGGATTCGAGCAAGCGGATTCGCTCCACATCCACACCTCGGCCGCCCCCCTGGTAGGCGAAGGTGGCATCGGTAAAGCGATCGCACAGTACCCAGCTGCCTCGCGCCAGGGCTGGCCTGATGAGTGCGGCGATATGCTGGGCGCGGGCCGCAAACATCAGCAGCAACTCGGCATCTTCGCAAACCCGCTCGTCCCGCGGGCTCAGCAACAGTGCACGTATTTCCTCCGCCAGCGGAGTGCCGCCCGGTTCACGGCTGAGCACAACATCGATACCCCGCGCTTCGAGCTGGCGACGAATAAAGTCGATATTGCTGCTTTTGCCGGCACCCTCGGTACCCTCAACGGTAATAAAGCGCCCTCGCTGTACAGTCATGACCTAGCCCCCGGGCGTCGAACGGTAATCTTCACGACGCTGCAACTGATAACGTCGCACAGCGGAGTTGTGCTCGGACAGACGGGCAGAAAAATGATGACTGCCATCCCCTTTAGCGACAAAAAACAGCCAGGGCCCCGGCTCCGGGTTCAGCGCAGCCTCGATCGCCTCACCCCCGACCATGGCTATCGGCGTAGGCGGCAGGCCTTCGATGGCATAGGTGTTATAGGGTGTTTTCTTCAGCAGGTCGGAACGACGCAGATTGCCCTGGTACTCATCACCCATGCCATAGATCACCGTCGGATCAGTCTGCAGACGCATACCCTGCTGGAGACGCCGCACGAAGACACCACTGATACGCGGGCGCTCATCCGCAACCGCCGTTTCCTTTTCGATGATGGACGCCATGATCAGGGCGTCGTACGCTGATCCGTAGGGCAACTCCGGCTGACGCTGCTCCCAGGCTTTGACAAGGGTTTCATCCAGCGCAGTACGGGCACGGCGCAAGAGATCAAGATCCGACATGCCGCGCAGGAACTGATAGGTCTCGGCCAGAAACAGACCTTCAGGATGCCTGCCGGGCTCTCCCAGCTGCGCCATGATCTCACTGTCATCGAGCTCACCCAGGGTCTGCAGCAGCACCGGATTGGCCGCAAGCTGCTCGCGCAATTGCGCAAAGCTGGTACCCTCCACCACGGTAAAGAAATGCCGCAGCGTGTCACCATCGACCATCTTCTGCAGCAAGGCTCGCAGGGTCAAACCCGGCTCAATGGCATATTCGCCGGCCTTGATCTGGTGTGCCACCCCTTTTACGCGCGCATAAATTCGCAGGAACAGCGGCCGCTGCACCAGGGCCACAGCATCCAGGCTGGCCACGATCTGGTTAAACCCCTGTCCACGCTCAATCATCAGCGTGCGGGGCTCATCGACCGGCAGCGGACTGTCCACATAGACATTGATTCGCTGCCAGGCGATGGCGACCAGCAGCAGGGCCAGCAGCGTTCCGCCGACCAGTAGCCTCATACTTTTTTTCAACACGCGAGATAATCCTTTGCAAGCAACGATTGCAGCTGTCGGGTCACAGACCCTGCCGGCCAGCGCCATTCACCCAGGGCCACCACCGGCCAGATATCAATCAGGCTGTTACAGAGCATGACTTCATCAGCCTGTTCAAGTTCAGATTTGAGAAAACGCCCTTCGACGACATTCATTCCGGCGCCTGCGGCCAGCGTCAGCAACCG
>JBFGZM010000266.1:0-5507 GCA_041586815.1 Marinobacterium sp.
CGGACTTGCCCCGGGCAGTCAGGGAAATGCCGAGCAACTCCGACGCTTTGCGGGCATCATCGTTAAACAGCTCGTAAAAATCGCCCATGCGATAGAACAGCAGCTGATCCGGATGGTCTGCTTTCAGGCGCAGGTACTGCTGCATCATGGGGGTGTGCTGTTCGAGATTGCCGGGCTGAATGCTCATGGGGATAGTCGTGGCCTGGGTTGAACCCTCAGGCCGGGTATGGCCTGAGTTGCGTGAAGAACAATGGGTCACGCATTTTACGTGATTCGGCGCTTGATTCGAAGCGTGCCTGGGATTCCGTCGCAGGGAGCAGGCCTGTGCAGATTTCAGGCTGAGGGCTGCCATGGCATTATGGGCGCGAGACAGCCAGAAGTCAGCATGGCAGCATGTGGCCAGTTGAGTTCAACCGCTCAGTCGAACAGACCATCTGGCATTCTACTCACAGGCGCTCAGCGCTGGATATCGTTCAGGTTCCAGTCGTAGTCCAGAAAGTCGATGTCGATGTTGCCGGAGTGCAGACGCTGACGCTGGGTTTCGCTCAGGCCCAGCGCATCAGCATAGAGCGCCAGGAACTGTTCCAGTGACTGTGCTCCGCGCCAGCCGGCAGCAAAGTCGTCTTTGTACCATTTGAAGATCGATGACACTTCCAGTTGCTGTTCCGTGCTGCGGTTGCGGCTCGCATCCTGCAGGAACAGGTGTGTCTGCTGCTCCAGTTGCTGTTCGAGAGTGCTGCCGCTGTAGGCTTGAGCCCTCAGGGCCGGGCAGCCGACGCTGGCGCAGTTCACAGCGAAGTGGATGCGCGGGTCCTGGTAGCGTTTGGAGCCGCGAATGAGGCCGTGTTCGATGTCATCCAGCGAGCGCTGCTCGCCGAGCAGCAAAACAAAGACCTTCTTCCAGGGGGATTGAAACAGACTGCCCAGCTCCTTTATGGAGGCCAGGTCGGGGTAGGTATCGAGTATCAGCTCGACCGTCCAGGCATTGTAGGCATTGATCAGAAAGGCAAGCTGTTCGTCCTTTGGCCAGGCATCAAACTGCTGTTGCTGCACGGCCGACAAGCGTTTCAGGTAGGCAGACAGCTGCGGCCGCTGCTGTTTCATGCCGCTGTAGTCGAGCTGAGTGGCACTGCCGTTCTGGAGCACAAGTACATGGGTCTGGAGCAGTTGGTTCCAGTCGCTGTGATCAAAACTATCTGCGGCGCTGTGCTGTACCGTGAACAGGCTCAGCATGAATAACATGAGCAGTTTGACCATTTTGCTTCCCGGGTGCTGAAAAATTGAATGACGTTGCCGCTGTGGCGCGGCTGCTATTTCAGTCCGCAACCTCTCCCGGACGCACTGCCGCGAACTTCTGGAAAAACTTGAGCGTTCGTGCCGGGTCATCCGGGATGGAGAACATCTTGAGCAATTGTTCAAGTCAAGTCAACGCGCGTGGCAAGGATCTGAATCATTGCAAACCGCATGAGATGCCATCGGGACCAGTGCCGTGGCGGGCAAGGCGTTTTGCAGCGCCATGAGTACTCAAGATATACTGGCCGGATATTCGCAAGCAGGCTATTCCGATGGTTCATATCGCCAAATTTGACCGTGACACCGTGGTCAGAAGCGCCATGGCGCTTTTCTGGCAGAAAGGGTTTGGCGGTGCCTCGACGCGGGATCTGCAGCAGGTGCTCAGCATGCATCCCGGCAGTATCTATGCAGCTTTTGGCAGCAAGGCGGGCTTGTACCGCGAAGCGCTGGACGCCTATGCGGACGGCATGGCGAGCGAACTGCTGGCGCAGGTAGAGAAGCAGGGGTCTTTTGTTGCGGGTTTCAAGGCCCTTGTGCGTCAGGTGCTGTTTGAATCGCAGGCGGGGGCTTGTGCAGAATCCTGCATGCTGGTCAAAACACGCATGGAGCTCGATGGAAAGAATGACGAGCTGTATGAGCATGCGGGGCTTCACCTGCAGCGAATGGAACAGTTGTTTACCCGTTTGCTGGAAGACGACCGCCAGCGGGGCACACTGATTGAAAGCACGCCTGTGGTTGAGCTGGCGCGTTATCTGCAAATTCAGTTTATGGGGCTGCGCAGTTACCGGGCTTGTGGTGGCGAGGATGCTGCGATTGAAAAGGTGATTGAGCGCCTCTTTGCAGGCTACGAGACTCGCCCCTGAAGCCTGGCCGGATTTCAGTTTGCTACTATTGATATCAGGGCGTGTGACGCCCTTTTTTGTGCCTGTTATTCGCAGGATTGAATTGCCGGACCTGTCGTCGTTAAGGATAATCAGGCCTCGGTTCCCAAGCGGCCTGCAGGCCGGGCAGCGCTGGACTGGAGTTATTTGGATGCAGCACTGGGTAGAAAAGATCGCAACGCGAGCGCTGTCACGCAACTGGATGCTGGTTACGGCCGAGTCCTGCACCGGCGGTTGGGTGGCTCAGGAGTTGACGGCACTGGCGGGCAGCTCCGGCTGGTTTGATGGTGGCTTTGTGACTTACTCCAATGCCGCGAAGTCCCGCATGCTGGATGTGCCGGCCGGGCTTATCGAGCAGGAGGGTGCGGTCAGCGAGGCCGTGGTACGCGCCATGGCCGAGGGGGCACGGCGACAGAGCGGCGCGCAGCTGGCAGTCTCGATCAGTGGCATTGCAGGACCGGGTGGAGGCACGGATCTCAAGCCCGTAGGCACAGTATGGTTCGGCTGGGCCTGTGAGGGGCTGCCGACAGAAACCCGGCGTCATCAGCTGATCGGGGATCGGCACGCGGTGCGGCGCCAGGCGGTGGAAATCGCCTTGCAGGGCCTGTTGAACCAGCTGGAAAAGGTTTAGGGGACACCGGATGCCGGCAGTATAAAAAGCACTCAAAGTGGTTGCATTCCGAAAGCGATATGGAATAATACTGTCCAAACATACAGTATCCGGTCTGGCATCCGAGAACTGTATCCGATTAAGCGCAAGGGGTGGAAAATGGACGCGAACAGAAAGAAAGCGCTCGACGCGGCACTGGGTCAGATTGAACGTCAGTTTGGCAAGGGTGCGGTCATGCGCATGGGCGATCAGCCGCGCGAAGCCATTCCGGCCGTATCCACCGGTTCCCTGGGTCTGGATATCGCACTGGGCATTGGCGGCCTGCCCTACGGGCGTATTATTGAGATCTACGGCCCTGAGTCTTCGGGTAAAACCACCCTGACTCTGCAGACGATTGCCCAGGCCCAGCGTCAGGGCAAGACCTGTGCCTTTATCGATGCCGAGCACGCGCTGGATCCGATCTACGCCGAGAAGCTGGGTGTGGATGTCGATAACCTGCTGATGTCCCAGCCGGACACCGGTGAGCAGGCGCTGGAAATTGCCGATATGCTGGTGCGTTCCGCCGCTGTTGACATGATCGTCATCGACTCGGTAGCGGCACTCACGCCCAAGGCTGAAATCGAAGGCGAGATGGGTGATTCCCACGTTGGCCTGCAGGCCCGCCTGATGTCCCAGGCACTGCGCAAACTGACCGGTAACATCAAGAACACCAACTGCATGATGATCTTCATCAACCAGATCCGCATGAAGATCGGTGTTATGTTCGGTTCGCCGGAAACTACTACCGGGGGTAATGCCCTGAAGTTCTATGCCTCCGTACGTCTGGACATCCGTCGCATTGGCGCGGTGAAGCAGGGTGACGAGGTTGTCGGTAACGAAACCCGCGTCAAGGTTGTGAAGAACAAGGTGGCACCGCCGTTCCGCCAGGCCGAGTTCCAGATTTTGTACGGCCAGGGTATCTACCGCATGGGGGAGGTGATTGACCTGGGCGTGCAACAGGGGCTGGTGGACAAAGCCGGTGCCTGGTATGCCTACAAGGGCGACAAGATCGGCCAGGGCAAGGCCAACGCGGCCAAGTACCTTGAAGAGCACAGCGAAATCGCCACCGAGATCGAAACAGCGATTCGCGAGAAGTTGCTGGTCAAGCCCAAGCCCAAGGCTGAGGTTGAAGAGCCAGCCAACGAAACAGAAGACCTGAAGTTTTGATCACAGGTATCCCTGTGCACTGAATAGATACGCTTAAGGCTCCCCTGTGGAGCCTTTTTTACGTGTGCTTGTTAAGAAGAGGAACTTGCTGGTGGCTGATCTGGACGAGAACGGGGTGGTTGCGGGGCCTGGGATTCCGGCGCTGGACGCCTTGCAGGCGGTCTTTTTTGATTTTGACGATGCCCTGGCGCAATCGCTGGATATCAAGGCTGAAACCTTCCTGTCGCTCTTTGCGGATCGCAGTGATGCACTGCGACAGCAGATTCTCGAATTCTTCGTGCACAATACCGGCAGGTCGCGCAGTACCAAGTTGCGCCATGTCTATAGCGAAATGCTGCAGGAACCCCTGAGTGAAACGGCGCTGGCGGATCTGTGTCAGCAGTTTGCCGAACGCAGCCTGGATGCGGTCGTTGCCTCGCCGGAGGTGGCGGGTGCCGATGGGTTGTTGCGCTTGCTTCAGGAGCAGGGGCTGCCGCTGTTCGTGGTATCCGGCACGCCTGAAACCGAGCTGCAGCAGGTGGTCAGGGCGCGGGGGATGGGCCACTATTTTGTGGCGGTTCGCGGCACGCCGGTGGAAAAGGAGGTCAATATCGCCGAGTTGCTGAGTGCGCACAAGCTGGATCCGTTACGGTGTCTGATGGTGGGGGATGGGCGCGTTGACTATATTGCCGCCGAGCATAACGGCATGCCCTTTGTGGGGGTGGTCAAGGCGCAAAACCCCTTTGCGCCAGGCATCCCGGTGGTGGCTGATCTGGCCGAGCTTAAGCACCGGCTTGCGGGGGATTTCGTACCTGAGTGATTCAAATGCGGGTGGCCAGCGTACCGGAAAAAGGGCGCCCGCCCGGGGGCTCTGTTAGGGTAACGAGGAACTGCGATGCCGATTATTCTGTATGTGCTTTTTATACTTAGTGTGGTGCCGATCGTTCTGGCCGGTGTGGAGAACGTTTACCGTGTGCGGCAGTTCGAGCGCTTTGACAACCACAATCCGCGCCAGCAGAAAGCCTTGCTTGAGGGGGTGGGTGCCCGTGTGAGGGCGGCCCAGGCCAACGCCTGGGAGGCACTGATGATCTTCAGCGCCACCTGTCTGATTGCCTACGCCGGCGGTGTCGACCTGAATACATTGAGCACCGTGGCGCTGATCTTTCTGGCCTGCCGGATCGCCCACGCCCTGTGCTACATCGCAGACCTGGCAGGGTTGCGCTCGCTGGCCTTTGGCGGTGCCATGCTCTGCTCGTTTTATATTGTTTTTCAGGCGGCCGCCCCGGGTTGAGCCGCTACAGCAGTCGTGGGGCCCGGGACTTCACGTGGCGCGAAGTTGCTGTCGATTTTCCGCACCTGCCGCTGCCTGTTTTTCACTTTCACCTTTCTCCTTTCATCTAGCTCCTAGCTCCTTGCCCATTTGCGACCTGTCTGTTTGCCGCAAAAGTCTGCTTCTGTGCGACAGCGACACAGGCCGGTGTCGTAATTGAATATCATCAGGACGCCACTGAACACTTCCGCTTTAGGGTTGAGGGATA
>JBFGZM010000267.1:0-5483 GCA_041586815.1 Marinobacterium sp.
CCGGGGCTTGTGGCCCCGGCACAGGCCTTACTCGGCGCGGCTGCGGGGCAGGAAGGCGTTGGCTTCCCAGAGGTCGTAGCCGCTGCGGAAGGTGCTCAGGTCATCCCAGACCTTCTTGAAGAACGGATCTTCGGCGGATTTCTCCACGGCGACCTCGTCCCAGGTACTCTTGAAGGTGCTCAGCATGGTGTCGTTCCAGTAACGAATCTGCACGCCTTCTTCCTTGGCCTTGGCCATGACGGGGAACTGCATGGCCTCGCCTTCGGCCACCGAGTTGGTCATGGAGGCCATGCAGGTGGTTTCAACCGTGGCCCGCTGGCCTTCGCTCATGCCGTTCCAGGTGTCCTTGTTGATCAAAAGCTCGAAGATGGTGGCCTGCTGGTGCCAGCCGGGGAAATAGTTGTATTTGACGATCTTGCTCAAGCCCAGGCGCTGATCAATGGCTGGCTGGGAGAACTCGGTGGCATCGATGGCGCCTTTCTCCAGCGCGCCGAAGATCTCGCCGCCGGGCAGTTGCACGGTGCCGACCCCGAGTTTTTCCATCACCGAGGCGCCCAGGCCAAAGAAGCGCATATTC
Organism: Marinobacterium sp.; assembly: GCA_041586815.1. GTDB lineage: Bacteria > Pseudomonadota > Gammaproteobacteria > Pseudomonadales > Balneatricaceae > Marinobacterium_A. Next base: position 578 of record JBFGZM010000267.1, read on the forward strand.
AGGCCCTGGAGGTCTTCGGGCTTTTCGATGGGCTTGGCGAACCAGCCCGAGGTTTCCGGCGACAGGATGGCGCAGGGCAGCACCTTGACGTTAAAACCGCTGCTGTCGTACATCTCCTGGTACAGGCTCATGCCGTTGCCATAGTAAAGCCAGGCCATGTACTCACCGGCTTCAGGGCCAAAGGGCACGGCGGAGAACAGCGCGGCAGCCGGAATCTTGCCCTGCCAGTAGCCGGCGGTAGCATAGCCGGCATTTACCTTGCCGGAGGAAACGGCATCGAGAATCTCCGGCGGGCTGACCAGTTTGCCAGGCTCATACACTTTCATGCGGATGTTGCCGTCACTGACCTTGTCAAGACGGTCAGCGACCCAGACGATGGTGGTGCCAAGCGCCGGCAGGTTGGTGCCAAAGGCGATCGGTGTTTTCAGCAGAATCTTGTCGGCGGCCAGTGCCGCAGGGCTTGCGGCCATAAGCGCAGAGCCGGTGAGAATGGCGCTGGTAATGGCGGCGGGCATGAGGTTTTTGGAGAGTTTTTTCATGAAGAGTCCTCGGACAGGCGATGGTTATTTTTGTTAAATGGGTCTGCTTTCGTATATGACCGGGAAGTGCTCTCGTCTTTAATGGTCTTACCAATTTACCCTCGTGGTGTTGGTACTGTATTTTTTCTGTACAGTTCTTGTCAACTTTTTCACCCTTAAAGTTATTTTGCAGATTTGCAGCGCAGGTTGTCATGCGTGCTTGATAAGCCTAGCTCGATAAGGTAGAAAACTGGTATTACCAATTATTAATGCAACCCGTGCTCCTCCAGTGAACTACAACTATAGGCGGCCACTGGAAAAGTGCCGTAACATGACGGTTTTATAAGGGTTTAAGCATGGTGTCTGTGCAGTAGGGGAGTGGACTTAAGGTGACTTATCAGCGGGTCAGACAACCCAAGATTTCCGACGTCATCGTACAGCAGATGGAGGAAATGATACTCGAGGGCACGCTCAAGCCGGGCCAGAAACTGCTGCCCGAGCGTGAACTGGCCAAACAGTTCGATGTCTCAAGGCCATCCTTGCGCGAGGCGGTGCAAAAACTCGCTGCCAAAGGACTGTTAGTCAGTCGTCAGGGGGGAGGCACCTACGTATCCGAAGAGCTGGGCGGCTCCTTTTCCGACCCGCTGCTTGAACTGTTCAAGACGCACCCGGAGGCTCAGTATGATCTGCTCGAGTTTCGGCATGCGCTGGAGGGGGTATCGGCGTACTATGCAGCTCTGCGTGGCACCGCTGCGGACCGCGAGGCGATTCAGGCCCGCTACGATGCATTGCAGCACTTTCATCGCAAGAAAGAGTTCGACAAGGAAGTGGAAGCCGATGTGGAGTTTCATCTTGCGATTGCCGCCGCGACGCATAACATGGTGCTGCTACACATGATGCGGGCGCTTTTCAGCCTGTTGCGCCAGCACATTACCGACAACCTGATGAACATCTACCCAAGGCCGGGTTACCGGGAAAAGATCCATGATCAGCACAGTGCGCTGATGACTGCTATCCTTGCCGGTGAACCGGACAACGCACGCAAGGCAGCCCATCATCATATCGCCTACGTTGAGGAGGCATTGCTTGAGGGTGAGCGGGAAAATACTCGCCAGGAGCGGGCGCTGCGTCGGGCCAATGCCGGTGTTTGAGTGGGCATTTATTGACATAATTCCTGGACGCAATGTCGCACGTAAAAGGACGTTGGCGTGATCGCAGGCCGCAGTTGGGGGCTGTTGTCACGACAGGCCGGTCAGGGCCGCAAGATCTCAAATTCCAATTTGGTATTAATACTACAAGAATGTCGTGTCAAGTTGGCTTTGTTGCCATCAATACTCGATATGTGCATAATAATGACGCCATTCTGTAGTAATACTACAAGATAATAAGAACGAGAAGATGGTAGGGCGCGGGATAGCCTGAACAACAGGCTGTTCCGTCTTAACGCTTACGTGGGATTGACTGCTCGAATAAGAATGAGTGGAGAAAGCAAAGTGCAAGAATTCGTTGAAGATATAGATCCGATTGAAACCCATGAATGGTTGGATGCACTGGAGTCTGTCGCCAAAAGCGACGGTGACGACCGTGCTCGGTATATTCTCAAGCAGCTGGGGCGCAAGGCAGCAGACATCGGCGTAGGTAGCGCCGGCGCCATCACGACCCCGTACCGCAACACTATCGCCCCGAAAGACGAAAGTCGCATGCCGGGCGATCTGTTTGTCGAACGTCGTATCCGTTCCTTTATTCGCTGGAACGCGATGGCGATGGTCATGCGCGCCAACGACAACAAGGAAGGTCTGGGTGGTCACATCTCCAGCTTCTCGTCGTCCGCCACGCTGTACGATATTGGCTTCAACTACTTTTTCCGTGGCAACGAAGGCGAACAGGATGCCGACATGGTGTTCTTCCAGGGGCATATCTCCCCCGGTATCTATGCCCGTGCCTATCTTGAAGGTCGCCTGACCGAAGAGCAGCTGGACAATTTCCGTCGCGAAGTCGACGGTAATGGTCTGTCTTCCTATCCCCATCCCTGGCTGATGCCGGACTTCTGGCAGTTCCCGACCGTTTCCATGGGCCTGGGGCCGATCCAGGCAATTTATCAGGCGCACGTCATGCGCTACCTGTCTGCCCGCAGCCTGATCAATCGCGGTGATCGCAAGATCTGGGCTTTCCTGGGTGATGGTGAGTGCGACGAACCGGAAACCCTCGGCGCCATTTCCCTGGCCGGCCGCGAGCAGCTTGAAAACCTGATCTTCGTAATCAACTGCAACCTGCAGCGTCTTGATGGCCCGGTACGTGGTAACGGCAAGATTGTGCAGGAGCTTGAAGGTATCTTCCGTGGTGCCGGCTGGAACGTGGTCAAGTGCCTGTGGGGTCGCCACTGGGACGCGCTGCTGGAAAAAGACACCACCGGCCTGCTGCAAAAGCGCATGGACGAAGTCTGTGACGGCGAGCTGCAGAACTACAAGGCCAACGGTGGCGCCTACACCCGCGAGCATTTCTTCGGCAAGTACCCGGAACTGCTCGAGATGGTGAAGGACATGTCCGACCAGGACATCATGAACCTGAACCGTGGCGGCCACGACCCCTACAAGGTGTATGCAGCCTATCAGGCAGCCTACCAGCACAAGGGCCAGCCCACCGTGATCCTGGCGCAGACTGTCAAGGGCTATGGCACAGGTACGTCCGGTCAGGCGAAAAACGACACCCACTCCATCAAGAAAGTCGCGCTGGATGACCTCAAGGCGTTCCGTGACAACTTCAATATCCCGCTGACCGATGAGCAGCTGAACGACGTACCGTACTACCGTCCGTCGCCGGACTCGCCGGAAATGAAATACATGTTCGAGCGTCGCAAGCAGCTCGGCGGTTTCTACCCGACCCGTCGCACCGAGTTCGAAGTGCTGGAAACGCCGCCGCTGGAGGCCTTTGCCAGCCAGCTCAAGTCCAGCGGCGAGCGCGAGCTCTCGACCCAGATGGGTCTGAACCGCGTGATGAACGTACTGGTCAAGGACAAGCAGATCGGCAACCGCATTGTGCCGATCGTGCCGGACGAAGCCCGTACCTTCGGTATGGAAGGCATGTTCCGTCAGCTGGGTATCTACACCTCGGCAGGCCAGCGTTATGTGCCCCATGACTCTGACCAGATCATGTTCTACAAGGAGTCCAAGACCGGTCAGGTACTGGAAGAGGGTATCAACGAAGCAGGCGCCTTCTCTGCCTGGCTGGCTTGTGCGACTTCCTACAGTAACAACAACTGCCCGATGGTGCCGTTCTACATCTTCTACTCGATGTTCGGTTTCCAGCGCGTGATGGACCTGATCTGGGCCGCCGGCGACAGCCAGGCGCGCGGCTTCCTGATCGGTGCCACCTCCGGTCGCACCACCCTGAACGGTGAAGGCCTGCAGCATCAGGATGGTCACAGCCACCTGATGGCGCAGATGATCCCCAACTGCGTCAGCTACGATCCGACCTATGCCTATGAGCTGACTGTCATTGTGCAGGATGGCCTTGAACGCATGTACAAGAAGCAGGAAAACCGCTTCTACTACATCACCACGATGAACGAAAACTACAGCCATCCGGAAATGCCGGTGGGTGCAGAGGAAGGCATCATCAAGGGCATGTACCTGCTGGAAGAAGGCAAGGAAGCCGAGCTCAAGGTGCAGCTGATGGGTTGTGGCACTATTTTGCGCGAAGTGCGTGAAGCCGCCACCATCCTGCGTGAGGAGTTCGGTATCGAAGCCGATATCTGGAGCACCACATCGATCAATGAGCTGCGCCGTGACGCACAGGCTGCGGATCGCTGGAACATGATGCACCCGACTGACGAGCCCCGTATGCCTTATGTCACCGAGTGCCTGAAGGACCGTCAGGGTCCGGTCATCGCCTCGACCGACTACATGCGCATGTACGCGGATCAGCTGCGCGAATTTATCCCGCACCGCTACAAGGTGCTGGGTACCGATGGTTTCGGACGTTCCGATACACGCACCAAGCTGCGTGAGTTCTTCGAAGTTAACCGTTACTACGTCGTTCTGGCTGCCCTCAAGGCGCTGCAGGAAGAAGGCAAGGTGCCTGCAACCGACGTCGCCAAGGCAATGCAGAAGTTCAACCTGAACCCGGAAAAACCGGCGCCCTGGACCGTTTAAGGCTCCTGTGAACTTCGTAACGGTTGAGAATTAAGAGGACATTATCGTGAGCACTATCACAATTACCGTTCCAGACCTCAGTGGCGCGTCGGATGTCGATGTCGTCGAGGTGCTGGTCCAGGCTGGCGATGTTATCAGCGAAGGCGACAGCCTGATCGCCGTTGAGACCGACAAGGCCTCAATGGAAGTGCCGTCTACCCACGGCGGCACCGTCAAGGAAGTGATTATCAAGGAAGG